>CAZFFB010000027.1:0-12897 GCA_964517735.1 uncultured Pseudomonas sp. | reverse complement strand
GAGACCCCTGCCCGTGCAGCGCCGCCAGCAGGGCGCGGCCGACAAAGCCACTGGCGCCGGTGATCAGCACATGGGGCAAGTGTTGCGCGCGGCTCATCGGTGTGCGCCCTCCAGCACCTGCCGGTAGACCGCCACGGTCTGTTCGGCGCTGCGCTGCCAGGAGAATCTGGCCGCCTGGGCCAGACCGCGCACCACCGCACGGCGGCGCCAGTCCGCATCCTCAAGGGCGCGCTGCAGGTTGCGGGTCAGCTGTGTATCGTCCTCGGCGGCGCACATCAGGGCGGCCTCGCCAGCCACTTCCGGCAGCGAAGCGCTGTCCGAGCAGACCACCGGCACGCCGCTGGCCATGGCCTCAAGGACGGGCAGACCAAAGCCCTCATACAACGAGGGGAAGGCGAACAGCCGGGCACCTGCAAACAGCAGCGGCAGCTCGGCGCCGGGGACAAAGCCCAGGTAGCGTGCCCAACCCTCCCGCTCGGCACGCGCGATGCGGGCATGGATCGCCTCGCTGCACCAGCCCCGATAGCCAGACAGCACCAGCGGCCAGCGCTGGCGCAGCGCCAGCGGCAGCCGGCCATAGGCCGCCAGCAGGCGTTCGAGGTTCTTGCGCGGCTCGATGGTGCCGACATACAGGCTGTAGCCGCCCGGCTGCAGGCCATGGCGGGCCAGTACGCCGCGCAGGCTTTCCGCCTCGCGCACCCGAAAATCCTCCGAGCAGGCCAGCGCGACCGCCTGCACACGCTCGGCCGGAAGCCCCGTGAAGGCGATCAGCTCACGGCGGGTGAATTCGGAGTCGGTGATCAGCGCCGAAGCGCGCCCGAGACTGGCGCGCATTTCCCGCTGCAGATAGCCGATGCGCCGCGGGTCATGGCACTGCGGCCAGTAGAAGGCCGACAGGTCATGGAAGGTCGCCACACACGGCCCGGCAAAGCGCGGCAAAAAGAAGTTCGGCCCGTGGTAGAGGTGATCTTCCAGCCCACGCAGCGTGCGGCTGCGCAGCCACGGATCGATGCGGGCATACAGCTCGATCAGCAGCCGGCTCTGCTGGGCCAGGCGCTTGAGCCGGTGGCTGGCACCCGGACGGCTGTCGGCGCCGGGCAGCGCCTCGACCAGCCGCCGCCCTGATAGCAGGCGCAGCTGCTCGATCTGCTCGTGGCCACCCAGGGCACGGGCCAGCTCGAACACATAGCGACCGATGCCGGTGAGCGGGTAGCGGATCAGATCGACCGGCAGGATGACCTTCACACCGGCTCCGCCAGCATCCAGGCCAGGGTCTCGCGCAGCGGCGGGGTCTGCCAGTCCGGCAGCAGCCGGTGTAGCGCACTGGCATCGGCGCACAGGGTGCGGACCTCGCCGGCCCGCACGAAGGCCGGGTTGACCGCCACCTCAAGGTGATGGCCGCTCAGCGCGCTGCACAGGTCCAGCACCTCGCGCAGCGAATGGGCCTGGCCCGAGCCGACATTGAAGGTCTGCCCGAGCGGGCGGGTTTCGAGCAGGCCGCGGTAGGCGCGTACCAGCGCGCGCACGTCACTGAAATCGCGCCAGACATCCAGGTTGCCCAGCTCGATACGCGGCGCGCGCCGGCGAAAGTGGCTGACGATCTTGGGCAGCAGGAACTGCTCGCCCTGACCGACGCCGGTGTAGTTGAACGGCCTAGCGATCACCAGTGGCAGGCGATCGCTCCACAGGCGCGCCATCTGCTCCATCGCCCACTTGCTGACCGCATAGTCGTTGGCCGGCATCGGCAGCGTGGTTTCATCCAGCCGCCCGGCCGAGGCGTTGCCGTAGACATCGGCGCTGCTGGCCAGCAGCACGCACGCCGGCGGATGGCCACAGGCAGCGATGGCCTCCAGCAGATTGCGAGTGCCGATCAGGTTGACGCGGTAGAAGTCGTTGGCCTCGCCATGGCCGACAAAGGCCAGCGCTGCCAGGTGCACCACATAGTCAGGCTGCAGTTCAGCCAGCACCCGGCGCAGCGCTGCGGCATCCCCCAGATCCGCCTGGCGGTAGTCAGGGTCGCTGCCCGGCCGGCTGCCCAGACCAAACACCTGATAGCCGGCCCGCTGCAGCTCGGCGGCCATGTAGCGTCCGGTAAAGCCGTGGATGCCGGTGATCAGCGCACGCGCTGGGGTAGTCATCGTCTCTGCCCTGCCCTTCACTGCCCGGCACGCCCGTAGACATCCTCGAAGCGGACGATATCGTCCTCGCCGAGGTAGTCACCACTCTGCACCTCGATCAGTACCAGATCGATGACGCCGGGATTCTCCAGACGATGCCGGTGGCCGGCACGGATGAAGGTCGACTCGTTGGTGTGCAGCAGCATGTCCTGCGCATCGTTGACCACACGGGCCGTGCCGCTGACTACCACCCAGTGCTCGCTGCGGTGGTGGTGCATCTGCAGGGACAGCGAGGCGCCCGGCTTGACCACGATGCGCTTGATCTTGAAGCGCTCGCCCTCTTCGAGGGTGGTGTAGGTACCCCATGGACGGTTGACGGTGCGGTGCAGCAGATGGGCCGCATGGCCGCGCTTCTTCAGCTGGCTGACGATGTGCTTGACGTCCTGGGCGCGCTCCTTGTGGGCGACCAGGATCGCATCGGGGGTATCGACCACGATCAGATCCTCGACACCGACCAGTGCCGTCAGGCGCTCCGGGCTCTGCACGTAATTGTGGCGGGCCTCATGCAGCAGCACCTCGCCCTCGCAGCGGTTGCCTGCAGGGTCAGCCTCGGTCAGCGCGCTGATCGCCGACCAGGAGCCGATATCGCTCCAGCCGATCTCGCAGGGCACGCTGGCTACCTGCGACGAGCGCTCCATCAGTGCGTAGTCAATGGAGATGTCCGGCACCGCCGCGAAGGTCTCGCGCTCCAGCGTCAGGGCCTGCTGCGTGCGCAGCTGACCGACGTCGGCGGCGGCCAGCGCGGCCTGTGCAGCGCTCAGCACATCGGGGGCGTGCCGTGCGAACTGCTCCAGCACGCTGCCGACCTGCAGGCAGAACATCCCGGAATTCCACAGGTAGTGGCCTTCGGCCAGGTAGCGACGGGCGGTGGCCTGGTCCGGCTTCTCGACAAAGCGACTGACCTTGAAGCCGCCATCCAGCACCCCGGCAGGATCGATCTCGATATAGCCAAAGCCGGTTTCCGGGTATTCAGGACGGATGCCGAAGGTTACCAGCCACCCTGCCGCCGCCAGCCGGCTGGCCTGCGCCACGGCGTCGGCGAAGGCGGCCTCGTCACGGATCAGGTGATCGGCTGCCAGTACCAGCATCAGCGCATCCGGGCCATGCACAGCCCGCAGCTGCAGTGCCGCACAGGCGACGGCCGCAGCGGTGTTGCGCCCGAAGGGCTCGAGAATGAAGCGGCGCGGCAGATCGGGACTTCCGCACAGGCGGTACTCGTCTTCGGTCTTGAAGAACAGCTCGCGGTTGGTGACGGTCATGATTTCCACCACACCCTCAAGCGCAGCAGCGCGCCGGAAGGTCTTGCCCAGCAGGGTCTGGCCATCGGGCAGTGTCATGAACGGCTTGGGGTGGGTTTCTCGGGAAACAGGCCACAGACGGCTCCCGACGCCGCCGGACATGATGACCGGAATGAGCTTCATGGTGTGTTCGATCCTTGCGGGCTGGAGCCGTCGTCGCGATCGACCGCCCGATCGGCGGGTGATCTGTTCAGGGGGCATATCTTAGCAAGCCTTGCCGGGCGGCGCGCCGGGCCTCACGCGCGCTCAGGGCCGGGCAGCAGCGCCAGGAGGCGCGCCAGCGCGCCTTGGTTGGCCTGCAGCACGCCCAGTGCTGCCACCCCCATCGCCGCGCGGCGCTCGGGCTTGGCGAGCAGATCCTGCAGGGTCGCCGCCAGGCTGTCCGCGTCATGGACGCTGCACAGGGTGCCGGCCGCCTCGAGCTGGGCGGCAATCTCGAGGAAGTTGAACCGGTGCGGGCCGCTCAGTACAGGGCGGCCGAGGGCCGCCGGCTCCAGCAGGTTATGGCCGCCATTGGCCACCAGGCTTCCGCCGACAAAGGCGAGATCGGCCAGCGCATAGAGAAACAGCAGCTCGCCGAGGGTATCGCCCAGCAGCACCTGGGTTGCCGCATCCGGTGCCTCGTTCAGGGAGCGGCGCACGCAGCTAAAGCCTTCGCGCAGGCATAAGTCATGCACCGCAGCAAAGCGCTCGGGGTGGCGCGGCACCAGAATCAGCAGCGCCGCCGGCTGTGTGGCCAGCAGCTGGCGATGGGCGGCGAGGATGATTTCATCCTCACCGGCATGGGTGCTGGCGGCGATCCACACCGGCCGCGTCGCGGCCTGCCAGGTGCGGCGCAGGGCGCGGGCCTTGGGCAGCAGCTCGGCATCAACCTGCAGGTCGAACTTGATCGAGCCGGTGACCTGCACGGCAGACGGGCGCGCGCCGAGGCGGCGAAAGCGCTCGGCCTCGGCTTCGGTCTGCACGGCGATCAGCGTCAGGCTGGCCAGCATCGGTCGGGTCAGCCGGGCAAAACGCGCATAGCCCCGCGCGGATTTTTCCGACAGGCGCGCATTGGCCAGCACCACGGCAATCGCGCGCGCGCGGCAGGCCGCCACGAAGTTGGGCCACAGCTCGGTTTCCATGATGATGGCAAGCCGCGGCTGCACACGATCCAGAAAGCGCGCCGCCGCCCAGGGCAGGTCGTAGGGCAGATAGCCCTGCTGCAGGCGCCCGGCGGCGATCTCGGCGGCGAACAGGCTGGCGATGCGTGCCGAGCCTGTGGGGGTCATGTTGGTGACGGTGACCACCTGCTGCGGATAACGGCTCAGCAAGGCACGGATCAGGGGCGCGGCGGCGATGCTCTCGCCCAGCGACACTGCATGCAGCCAGATGCCGCCGGCGGCCGGGGCCGGCAGGCGCAGCGCCAGGCGCTCGGCGATGCGCTGGCGATAGGCCGGCGTCTGCCGGCCGCGCCGCCACAGGCGCAGCAGGATGAAGGGCAAGGCCAGGTGCAGGAGCAGGCTGTAGAGGGTCCGGTTCATGGCGCCGGAGCATACCAGAACAGAGATCTGCGGCTGCGCTATACTCGGCGCCTTCTTTTTTGCAAGGCCGCGTCCATGTCTTCGACCCTGAGCACCGACATCCTCATCGCCGGCGGTGGCATTGCCGGGCTGTGGCTCAATGCCCGCCTGCGCCGCCTCGGCTATTCGACGCTGCTGGTCGAGCACGAGGCGCTGGGCGGCGGGCAGAGTCTCAAGTCGCAAGGCATCATCCATGGCGGCACCAAGTACGCCCTGGGGGGCAGCCTGACCGGCTCCTCCGAGGCGATTGCCGACATGCCGCGCCGCTGGCGCGAGGCGCTGGCCGGCCATGGCGAGCTGGACCTTGCGGGGGTGCACCTGCTCTGCGAAGCCCATTATCTGTGGTCGCCCGGCACGCTGGCCGGCAACCTCACCGGCTTTTTCGCCAGCAAGGCGATGCGCGGACGGGTCGATCAGGTCAAGGGCGAGGCCCTGCCGGCGGCGCTGCAGGATGAACGGTTTCGCGGCAAGGTCTATCGGCTGGCCGAGCTGGTGCTGGATGTGCCCAGCCTGATCCGGCGCCTGCAGGTGCTGGCCGGCGACAGCCTGCTGGCGGGCAAGCAGGTCGAGCCGCTGCACGATGCCCAGGGCGAGCTGTGCGGGCTGCAGGTCGATGGCCGCCCCATCGAGGCACGCCGCGTGGTGCTGTGCGCCGGTGCCGGCAATGCCGGGCTTCTGGCGCGCTGCGGGCTGGCGGAGCCGGCGCAGCAGCTGCGCGCGCTGCACATGGTGCTGGTCAAGTCGGCCAGCCTGCGCCCGCTGTACGCCCATTGCCTCGGCGCGGGCACCAAGCCGCGTCTGACCATCACCACCCATCCGGCCGACGATGGCCAGTGGGTCTGGTATCTGGGCGGTCATCTGGCCGAAGCCGAGGGCGTGGCCCGCGATGAGGCCGCGCAGATCAAGGCGGCGCAGCGCGAGCTGGCCGAACTGCTGCCGTGGATCGATCTGAGCGATGCGCAGTGGCGCACCCTGCGCATCGACCGCGCCGAGCCGGCACAATCGGGGCTGGTGCGCCCGGACAACGCCTTCCTCACCCGTCAGGGCCGGCTGCTGGTCGGCTGGCCGACCAAGCTGGCACTGGCGCCGGACCTGAGCGATCGGGTGCTGGCCAGCCTGCGGGCCGAGGGCATCGAACCCTCGCCCTCCCATGCACCACGCCCCGCCCTGCCGCAACCGGCACTGGGTCTGGCACCCTGGCAGGAGCTGTTCTGATGCGCGTGTCCTTGCATGACTGCTGGCGCCCGCTGGGCAGCACGGACCTGCAGATCTCGCCGCTGGGCCTGGGGACGGTCAAGCTCGGCCGCGACCAGGGGGTCAAGTATCCGGATGGCTTCCAGATTCCCGATGAGCGCAGCGCCGCCAATCTGCTGGCCCTGGCCCGCGATCTTGGCATCAACCTGCTGGATACCGCGCCGGCCTATGGTGTCAGCGAGCAGCGTCTGGGCCCGCTGCTGCGCGGCCAGCGGCATGACTGGGTGCTGTGCAGCAAGGTCGGCGAGGAGTTCGAGCAGGGCCGCTCGCACTTCGACTTCAGCGCTGCCCACACCCGCTACTCGGTGGAGCGCAGCCTGCGCCGCCTGCACACCGACTACCTCGATCTGGTGCTGGTGCACTCCGATGGCAACGATCTGGCGATCCTGCAGCATGAGGGGGTGTACGCCGAGCTGGCCAGACTGCGACAGGCCGGGCTGATCCGCGCCTTCGGCTTCTCCGGCAAGACGGTGGAGGGCGGCATTGCCGCACTGGCAGACGGCGACTGCGCGATGGTCACCTACAACCTGGCCGAACAGGGCGAGCGTGCCGTGCTGGATCACGCCGCCGCGCAGCACAAGGGCATCCTGATCAAGAAAGCACTGGCCAGTGGCCATCTCTGCCGCCTGCCGGCCGAGGGCGATCAGCCGGCAGCCGCATCAAAGGATCCGGTCCGGGCCAGCTTCGAGCTGATCTTCGCCCACCAGGCGGTGGGCAGCGTGATCGTCGGCACCATCAACCCGCAGCACCTGCAGGACAACGTGACCTGCGCCGTCGAGGTGCTGGCGCAGCAGCGGCGCTGAAGCCGGCACGCCAGGCGGCAGGGTGCCGGGTCAGACTCCGTCGAAGTCCAGCGCACCCAGGCGCTCGCTGCGCTGATTGCCCACCACACCAATCACCGTCGGCAGCTCATGGCGCAGCTGGCCGGGCTCATGGCCGATCGGATGGCCGGTTTCAAAGCCGATGGGCTCATCGACACCTGCCGCACCCGACTCGAACAGGGCCAGCAGCTCGCTGATCGACGGCAGGCGTGCGGCCACCTGGCCCAGCCCCTTGCCCAGATCGGCCAGCAGGGCGCTGCTGGGGACGAACAGCAGGGCATCTTCGCTATCGAACGGCAGTTTCTTCTTGTCTCTGGAAGGCATGAAATCATCCATCGTGCATCAGGGAAAGGAAGGCGAGCGCCCTGCCCGCCACCGCGGCACGCTTTATACGCCAGCCACTGGCTGACGGGGCGACACGGCACCCTTCTCCTCGGCAAGAATGCCAAGGACATCACACTCTTCTAGGCCCTGCACGATCAACGGCGCAGCAGCACCGCCGAACCCCAAGACAGCCCGACGCCAAAGCCGCTCATCACCAGGTTGCGCCATGCCGAGTCGAAGGCGTAACGCTCCAGCAGCAGCGGAATGGTCGAGGACACCGTATTGCCAGCGCCGAACAGGTCTTTAATCACCCTGTCACCATTGGCTCCTAACCTCTTGGCAATCGCATCGACGATCGCCCCGCTGCCCTGGTGCAGACAATAGGCATCGACGCTGTCGAGGGTCAGACCGGCCTCCTCGAGCACCTCCTGCATGTGCGGGATGATCTTCAGGCTGGCAAAGTTGAACACCTGGCGGCCGTTCATATGGAAGCACCCGTTACGCACGATCAGATGCTCGGCCCCGCTGCCATCGGTACCGAAGCGGGCCGGGCCGAGGGTCCAGACCGGATCCTCGCCGATCCAGGTGGCGGTGGCCGCATCGCCGAACAGCAGGCTGGTCATGCGGTCGCTGCGGTCCATGATCTTCGAGTAGGGGTCGGCGGTGACCAGGATGCCATTCTTCAGCCCGGTCGCCTCCATGAAGCCCTTGATGGCATAGAGTCCGTAGACGAAGCCCGAGCAGCCGAGCGAGACATCGAAGCAGGCCACCTGGGTGGGCAGACCGATCTGGTGCTGGGCAATCGCCGAGGTATGGGGCAGGCCCTCGCCATCACCGTTCTGGGTGACCACGATCAGCGCCTGGACATCCTCCAGGCGCAGCGCAGGATTCTTGTCCAGCAGATTGCGCACCGCCGCCGCGCAGAGATCGGACGTCTCCTCGGCCGGGTCCTTGACGGACAGCGTAGTGGTGCCGATCTTCGACAGCACGAACGCCTCATCCCGCTCGAAGGCGGCGGCTTGGGCGATATTGTCGATGCGCCCGGCCGGGATGTAGCTGGCGATACTTTTTATTCCGATCATCTGTACTGGACCCTGAATTGGAACCGGGTGCCCGCTGCACGGGCACCGCTCAGCCTCAGTTGACTGCCATGGCGGGAGCCCGGTCACATCGTCAGGCTGTGACCGCGCCGTCTGAGCCCATTATGGACGCTGCGCCACATCCGGCGCGACCAGCCATTCGGTGGTCTTGCGCACATCCTCTTCGGCCAGGGTACCGCTCCAGCGGCGCAGCACCATCAGGCTCATGATGTAGTCGTACTGCGAGCGCAGCAGGTCGCGCCGGGCCGCGTACTCTTCCTTGACAGTGTTGAGCACGTCCACCGCATTGGTCACCCCGAAGCCGAACGAGCGCTCGGTGGCAATGCGCGCCTTCTCCGCTGAATCCAGCGCCTTGCGCGAGGCATTGATGCGGCTGATCCCGGCTTCCACACTGTAGAATGCGGTGCGGGTCTCGCGGATCACCTGACGGCGTACCGCCTCCAGCTCGTGCTCGGCGGTCATCAGGTCCTGCTGGGTGGCGTAGACCCGCGCACTGGTCGAGCCGCCGCTGTAGATCGGCACGCGCAGACCGAGGCCCGCCACGTAGGTGTCGGTCCGTGGCGAGGCGCTGTTCTCGTAGCCGATGTCGCTGCGCTGGGCCGTGAGGTTGGCGCTGACCGAGGGCAGATGGCCGGCGCGAGCCTGGCGCAGCCCCGCCAGCGCGGCATCCACCGCACTCTGCCGGGCCTTGAGGGCCGGATTGGATTCAAGGGCCAGGTCGACCCAGTAGTCGCGGCCCTGTACCGGCAACGTGAAGCTCGCCTGGCTGCCGATGCGCTTGAGACGACCGCTGACCTGACGGCCTACCAGCTCCGAGAGCGCCTCGCGGCTGACCTCGACCTTGTTGCGGGCCTCGATCTCGGTGGCCACCAGCGCATCGACCCGCGCGGAGATTTCCAGCACGTCGGTGATGCGCGCCAGCTGGCGATCGAACAGCGACTGCACGCGGTCGAGGTTGCGCTGGGTGGCACGGCGCTCGGCCTTGACCAGCTCCAGTTCATCCTCGGCCGCCAGCGCCATGAAATAGCGCTCGACCAGATCGACGGTGGCCTCCTCGAGGGTTGCGTCGTATTCGGCCGCCAGACGGCGCGCCAGCTCGCTGTAGCGGCGGTAGTTGTACCAGGTCTCCGGATCGTAGATGACCTGGGTGACCCCCAGCGCATAGCGCTCACCGTTGTACAGCTCGCGGATGTCGCGGTCCTCAACCTTGTAGAGCGTGCGGCTGGCGCTGGCACTGGCGCTGATCTGCGGCAGCAACTGGCCGAAGGCTTCGCGCTCGCGACCACTGCCCCCCTCGCGGCGTGCGGCGGCCGCCAGGATGCGTGGATCATCGATCACCGCTTCCTGGAACAGCGACCACAGATCCTCAAGACCGGCCTCGGCCGCGGCGGCGTCCTGGCGGGCCGCATCTTCGGCCGCGGCAGCGCGCTCTACCACACGGGCAACCTGATCGATCGCCCCGGTGTCGGCGGCTGCCTCGCTGGCCACCGTCTCGAGCATCGCCGCCTCGCCAGGCGCCGCCGGCGCGGTGCTGGCCGTGCGGGTGTCCGGATCTGCGCCCGTGGCAGGCTGCGCCCATAGCGGCCAGGCACTGCCCAGTGCGGCGATCAGGGTGGCCGTGCATACGGCCGTCTTCAGGTGAGCCTTGCGATGAGCCATGGCGTCAGTCCTCGATCAGCGAGCGGGCAAACGCATTGGTTGCCGGCTGCACCAGATAGTTGAACAGGGTGCGCGAGCCGGTATTGAGCAGCACCTCGGCAGGCATGCCGGGCACCAGCACCAGCTCGGCCAGATCCTGGCGGCCCTTGTCGGTCAGCTCGACGCGGCCCAGGTAATAAGGCATGCCGGTCTGCTCGTTGATCAGCCGGTCGGCCGACACCTGGGTCAGCGTGCCCTCGATCACCGGCGTGGTGGCGCTGTTGAAGGCGCTGAAGCGGATGTCGGCCAGCTTGCCGGGGGCAATCCGGTCGATGTCCACCGGCGAGATCTGCACCTCGACGATCAGGTCTTCGCTGGAGGGCACGATGTCCAGCAGTGGCGTGCCCGGCCCGACCACCCCGCCGACGGTGTGCACCTTCATGCCTAGCACCATGCCGGCCTCGGGGGCACGGATCTGGATGCGCCGGGCGCGATCCTGCACCGCGGCAAAGCGCTCGCTGAGATCAAACACCTGGGTCTGCACTTCGGCCAGCTGGTTGACCACCTCGGCGACGAAGTTCTTCTGCAGCTGGGCGATCTGCAGTTCGGTCTCGCCGATCTGCAGGCGCGCCTGGGCAATCGAGGAGCGCAGATCGGCCACTTCCGAGCGCAGACGGGTCACACTGCGCTCCTGCTCGAGCATGCGCTGCTTGTCGACAAAGCCTTCCTTGAGCAGGGTGCGCAGCTCGCCTACCTCGCTCTCGTAGGAGCGGGCCAGATCCTGCTTGCTGACGATCACTTCCTGGAAGCCGCGAATCTGCTCGTTGAGCTGCACGGCGCGCTTCTTCAAGACATCGATCTCGCCAAGGCGGGCACTGCGCCGGGCGTTGAAGATGCGCTCCTCGTTCTGCTGGGCTTCGAGCACCCGCGGGTCGTTGCCCTCCGGGGTCATGGCGAAGTTGACGCGCTCCAGGTCATCACGCTCGGCCATCAGGCGATTTTCCATGGCACGGGCGGCGATCAGCTGGCTGCGCACCATTTCAAGTTCGGCCAGGGTCTGGGTGCCGTCCAGCTCGATCAGCACATCGCCGGCCTGCACCACATCGCCATCGCGCACATGCAGGGTCTTGACGATGCCGCCTTCAAGGTGCTGTACGGTCTTGCGGTAGCTCTTGACCGTGACCACGCCCGGGGCCAGTGCGGCGCTGTCCAGCGGTGCCAGCACGGCCCAGGAGCCGAACAGACCGAAGGTCAGAAAGAGGATCAGGTAGCCGATGCGGCGTACCGAAAGGTCGTTGGTCTGCGGCTGCGCCGGCATGCTGACGGCGTCAGATTGCTGTTTGGACTTGTCCACGGGGCTTTCCATTCTGTCGATCCGTTTATGCGTTGCCGGCCGGGCGCTGCACGGCAGCACTCTGCTGGGCCTTCTGCAGTTCGCCCAGCACCTGATCACGCGGGCCGAACATCGCCAGTGCGCCATCGCGCAGCACCATCAGCTTGTCCACCGCCGACAGCACGCTGGTGCGGTGGGTGATGACGAACAGGGTGGTGCCGCCCGCCTTGAGCTGGGCCATGGCCTGGGCCAGCGCCCGTTCGCCCTGATCATCCAGGGTGGAGTTGGGCTCATCGAGCACGATCAGCCGCGGCTTGCCGTACACGGCACGCGCCAGGCCGATGCGCTGGCGCTGGCCACCGGAGAGGCCGCCGCCGCTGGCACCGATCACGGTGTCATAACCCTGCGGGAACTGCAGGATCAGCTCGTGGACGCCGGCGATACGCGCCGCCTCGACCACCGCCGCCGCATCCACCGGACCGAAACGGGCGATGTTCTCGCCGATGCTGCCCTCGAACAGTTCGATGTCCTGCGGCAGGTAACCGATGTGCGGCCCCAGCTCGTCACGCTTCCAGGTAAAGACATCAGCGCCATCCAGACGCACCTTGCCGTGGGCCGCCGGCCAGATGCCCAGCAGGGCGCGGGCCAGGCTCGACTTGCCGGCACCGCTCGGGCCGATGATGCCCACCGACTCGCCCGGCGCCACCTGGAAGCTGACCCCCTTGACCACCGGCTGCTTGGCGCCCGGCGGGGTGACCATCAGCGCTTCGGCCGTGACCGCGCCTTGTGGGGCAGGCAGCGACATGCGCTCAGGCTCGGCGGCAATCTGCACCAGCAGCTCGTTGAGGCGCTCATACTGGCCGCGCGCCGCGGTGAAGCCTTTCCAGGAGCCGATCATCAGGTCGATCGGCGCCAGGGCGCGACCAAGCAGGATGGAGCCGGCGATCATCAGGCCGGGGCTGATTTCCTGCTGCAGGGCCAGATAGGCACCGATGCCCAGGATCAACGACTGCACCAGCATGCGGGTGGTCTTGGACAGCGCCGTGATGGTCCCGGCGCGATCGCTGGCCATGCCTTGCAGTTCCAGCACGCGGTTGTTCTTCTCCTGCCAGCGGCGCAGCAGCTGCGGCAGCATGCCCATCGACTCGACCACCTCGGCGTTGCGCAGATTCTTGGTGGTAAAGCTGGTAGCGGAGAGGTTTTCCTTGTTGGCTTCCTTGAGGGCCTGGCCGGTCAGGCGCTCGTTGGCCCAGGCGAGGAAGATCAGCACAGCCGCACAGATCACGGCGAACCAGCCGAACCACGGGTGGAACATGAACATCACCGCCAGATAGACCGGCAGCCAGGGCGCGTCGAAGAAGGCGAACAGGCCATTGCCGGTGAGGAACTG
>CAZFFB010000026.1:0-12965 GCA_964517735.1 uncultured Pseudomonas sp. | reverse complement strand
AGGCGGCGCGGTTCAGCGCGCCGCGGCGGCCGAGCGCCAGGCGGGTATCGGCGACCTGCAGCTGCGCCAGTGCAAGGCCCGGCTGCACGCGCTCGACCAGCGCCGCGGACGCACCGCGCGCCGCGGCGGCGGCGAGGAAGTCATGGCCGTCGAAACGCTCGCCCGGCAGGGCGACGAACAGCTGGCCGGGCAGCACGCTGCGGCTGTCGATGCTCACCCCGTCGAAGCCGGCATCGGCTCCCGGCAGGTGGCCATCGAGGGCGGCGGACACCCCGCTCAGGGTCCAGGTTTCAAGCATCGGGCACCTCGCGTGCCGCCAGCGCCTGGGCGGCCTGTTCGATATCGGAGAATGGCTGGCGTACCCCGGCGATTTCCTGGTAGTCCTCATGGCCCTTGCCGGCCAGCAGGATCACATCGTCCTCGGCAGCCCCGGCGATCAGGGCGCGGATGGCGGCAGCCCGATCAGCACGACAGACCACGGTGGCCGGATGCGCGAAGCCGGCGCAGATTTGCGCACGGATCAGTGCCGCATCCTCGCCGCGCGGATTGTCGTCGGTGACCCAGACGCCATCGGCCAGGCGCTCGGCGATCGCCGCCATCAGCGGCCGCTTGCCACGGTCACGCTCGCCACCACAGCCAAACAGGCAGAGCAGGCGCCCGCGGGCATGCGGCCGCAGGGCCTCGAGCACCTTCTCCAGGGCATCAGGGGTGTGGGCATAGTCGACCACCACCAGTGGCTGACGGTCGCCACCCAGGCGCTGCATGCGTCCGGGCGGCCCCGCCAGCTGTGGCAGCACCGCGAGGATCTCGTCGAGCGGATGACCCAGTCCCAGCAGCGCCCCGATCACCGCCAGCAGGTTGCTGAGGTTGAAGCACCCAAGCAGCGGACTGACCAGCAGGCCATCCCCCTGGGCGGTGACCAGCCGGGCACGGATGCCCTGCTCGGTAAAATGCGCCTCGCTGCAGTAGAGGGTCGCCTGCGGATCGCTCAGGCTGTAGCCGATCAGCCGTGAGGGTGCCGTTTGGCCCGCCAGCTCGCGGCCAAACGGATCATCCAGATTGATCACCCGGGTACACAGTCCGGGCCAGGCGAACAGGCGGGCCTTGGCTGCGCCGTAGCGGGCCATGTCGCCGTGATAGTCCAGGTGATCACGCGACAGGTTGGTGAACACCGCCACGTCGAAGTCCAGCGCCTCGACCCGGCCCTGATCAAGACCGTGGGAGGAGACCTCCATGGCCACGGCGCGAGCGCCGGCCTGTTTCAGGCGCGCCAGCGCAGCCTGCACGGCGAGCGGGTCGGGCGTGGTATGCCGGCCGCACTGCAGGTCATCATGAAAGCCGACACCCAGGGTGCCGATCAGCCCGCAGCGGGTACCCAGCAGATCAAGCGCCTGGGCGAGCAGCTGGCTGACGCTGGTCTTGCCGTTGGTGCCCGTTACACCCACCAGCGCCAGGCTGCGGCTTGGGTCACCGTAGAACCGTCCGGCCAGCGCCGACAGCTGGGCACGCAGCCCCCGCACCGGCAGCAGCACGCAGTCGCTTGAGGACGGCAGTGGCGCGGCGCCCTCCTCTTCATAAGCAATGGCGGCCACACCGCGGGCCATCGCCTCGGCGATATAGTGGCGGCCATCACCGCCGCTGCCAGGCACAGCCAGAAACAGATCACCCGCACGCAGGGTGCGGCTGTCCAGACTGAGCTCGCGGATCAGGGCATCGTGCGGCGCCTGGGGAAACATCTTCAGCAGGCTCATCGGCATCAGCCGCGCCCTCCTGTGGCTGGGGTGCCGGCGGTGCGCGCAGGTGGAGCAGGCGGCGGCAGGTTGTCGGGGGCGATGTTCATCAGGCGCAGCGCGCCGGCCATCACCTTGCTGAATACCGGCGCAGCCACCAGGCCACCGTAGTAGCCCTTGGCAACATCCGGCTCGTCGATCATCACCACCATGGCCAGGCGCGGATTGTCGATCGGCGCAATCCCGGCGAAGAAGCCCCGATAGGCCTTGGCCTGATAACCCTTGCTGCCGGTCGCCGCCTTGCGCGCCGTACCGCTCTTGCCACCGACGTGATAGCCCGGCACTCGCGCACGCACGATGCCGCCCTGCCCGCCCACTACATCCCGCAGGATAGTGGTCATGGTGCGGGCGATCTGCGGATCAATGACCTGCTCGGCCGCCTGCGGCTCGTCCAGACGCACCAGTGACAGCGGCACGCGGCGCCCTTCATTGGCCAGGGTCGCGTAGGCATGGGCCAGCTGCACTGCGGTTACCGAGAGGCCATAGCCGTAAGCCAGGGTCGCGGTCTCTGCCTGCCCCCAGCGCCGGTGATTGGGCAGTACACCGGCCTGCTCGCCAAGAAACCCAAGGCCGGTCGGCTGGCCGAAGCCGACCTGTTGCATCAGGCGATGAATCGGCTCGTGACCAATATCGAAGGCGATCTTGGTCACCCCCACGTTACTGGATTTCATGAGAATGCCGGTCAGATCGAGCACACCGGCGCGCGAGACATCCCGGATGGTGTAACGACCGATCCGCAGGCTGCCCGGGTAGGTATCGACCGTGTCAGTCGGCTTCCAGCGGCCAGTACCCAGCGCCGCGGCGATCGAGAACGGCTTGACCGTCGAGCCTGGCTCAAACACATCAACCAGAGCACGGTTACGCATGGTCGCCGGATCCAGGGTGCGGCGGTTATTGGGGTTGTAGGTGGGCAGATTGACCATGGCGAGGATTTCGCCACTTTTCACATCCAGCAGCACCACCGTCCCGGCCTGGGCACCGGTTTCCGTCAGGGCATGCATCAGCTCGCGGTGGGCGAGGTACTGCAGGCGCAGATCCAGCGACAGGCGCAGCGTCTTGCCCGGCTTGGCGCTCTTCACTTCGCCGACATCCTTGATCAGCTGACCGCGGGGATTCTTCAGCACCTGCTGACTGCCAGGTACGCCAGCCAGCCAGTGATCAAAGGTCTTTTCCACCCCTTCGGTGCCCCGATCATCAATGTCGGTCATGCCGACCACATGGGCGGCCACCTCGCCGGCCGGGTAGAAACGCCGGTATTCGGGCTGCTCGTAGACACCGGGAATGCGCAGCGCCAGCACCCGCGCACCCTCCTCCGGGGTCAGGCTGCGCTTGAGGTAGAGGAAACCGCGCCGGGACAGCGTCTCAAGACGGGTGCTCATTTCCTGCGGATCAAGGCCCAGGACACGGGCCAGCTCAGGCCAGCGCTCGCGATGATTGATCAGCTCGCGCGGGTTGACCCAGATCGCCACCACCGGCGTACTGACCGCCAGCGGCTCGCCGTTGCGGTCGGCGATCAGCCCGCGGTGCGCGGCGATCGGCACATGGCGTACGCTGAGCTTGTCGCCATGGGACTTGAGAAAGTCGTGGTCAAAAATATGCAGATCGATGATCCGCCAGACCACCACCGCCACCAGCATCAGCAGAACGCCGACGACAAACATCAAGCGCACCGGAAACTGCGCCTGATCGAACTTCATCATGGCTGCACCATCTGCACTTCACCAGGCTCTGGAATACGCATCTGCAGGGCTTCACGGGCCAGGCGCTCGACGCGCCCGTAGGCGGTCCAGGTGCTCTGCTCAAGCACCAGACGCCCCCACTCGGCCTGGGCGGCATCACGGATGCTCAGCTCGGCATACAGACGGTTGAGCAGCTTGCGGTGCTCGTGGGACTGCCAGGACACCGCCACCGCCGAGCCGAGGATCGCCAGGAACAGGATCAGCATGAACAGGGTGCCGGCAGGCAGGGCGCTGGCCAGCGCTTTCATCGCAGCTTCTCCGCCACCCGCATCACCGCACTGCGCGCGCGCGGATTGGCCTTGAGCTCTTCGGCTGAGGCGTACTGCGGCTTGCCAAGCAGCTTGAGACGCGGCTCAAAGCGCGCCACCTGCACCGGCAGATCACGCGGCAGGTTGTCCGCCTCGCCCTTCACCTGGCGGCGCATGAACTGCTTGACGATGCGATCTTCCAGCGAATGGAAGCTGATCACCACCAGACGGCCACCAATCGCCAGCGCCTCGAGCGCCGCCTCAAGGCCACGCTCCAGATCACCCAACTCGTTGTTGATGTGGATGCGCAAGCCCTGGAAGGCCCGGGTTGCCGGGTTCTTGCCCTTCTCCCAGGCCGGGTTGGCGACGGTGATCACCTCGGCCAGATCAGCGGTGCGGGTGAACGGTCGCTCGGCGCGGCGCTGCACGATGGCCCGCGCCATGCGCCGCGAGAAACGCTCCTCGCCGTATTCGTAGAATACCCGGGCGATTTCTTCCTCGCTGGCCGTAGCGACCCACTCGGCAGCGCTGACGCCGACCGCCGGATTCATGCGCATGTCCAGCGGACCGTCATTCATGAAGCTGAAGCCGCGCTCAGGATCGTCCAGTTGCGGCGAGGAGACCCCAAGATCCAGCAAGATGCCATCGATCTGACCAGTCAGACCGCAAGCCGCCAGTTCCTCGCCCAGCTCGGCGAAGCTGCGCTGAATGATGCGAAAACGTGTGTCCTCGGTCGCCAGCGCCAGGCCGCTGGCGATTGCCAGCGGGTCCTTGTCAAAGCCCAGCAGACGGCCTTGCGGGCCGAGCTGGCGGAGTACCTCGCGGCTGTGCCCGCCCCGCCCGAACGTCCCGTCCAGGTAACAGCCGTCGAGGCGGACGGCCAGTGCCATGACCGCCTCGTGCAGCAGTACGGTGACATGACTAAAGGTTGCTGCATTCATAGGTCAGAGCATCAGGTCCAGTAAATCATCTGGCAAAACGCCAGGTTCGCGCAGGCTGCCCAGATCATCCTGAAGGCAGGCTGCCCAGGCTGCGGCGTCCCACAGCTGAAAACGGTGGAGCTGGCCCACCAGCGTCACCTCGCGTGCAAGGCCTGCAAGCGCGCGCAGTTCGGCAGGTATCAGCAGGCGACCGGCAGCGTCCATCTCGACGTCTGTGGCATGCCCGATCAGCACGCGCTGCAGACGCCGCGACTCGGCACGCAAGGAAGGCAAAGCCCGCAGGCGCTGCTCCAGCGGCACCCACGCAGCCAGCGGGTAGAGACTCAGGCAGGGTTCCAGCGCGTCGAGGGTAACGACCAGCTGACCGGCAGACGCCGACAGCAGTTCAGCACGATAGCGACTGGGGACGAGCAGACGACCTTTGGCGTCCAGCAACAGGGTGTTGGCTCCGCGGAACACGGCGACACGTCCTCGCTGTCATCGGCTGAACGGGGTCGCAATGCCACTTTTCCCCACTTTCTACCACAGGCGCACACTATAGAAATGCCGTCACGAAGCCGTCAAGGCGCACCCGGCGGGAATCACGCCACCCTGCCGGATAAGTACCGATGTGCCCCAATAGGCCTCACGATCAACGGGTTTTTCGCACGTTGACACGGAGGGCAGCAGCTGACGGGAGTGCCATGACGCCGTGGTGCGCGCAGCACCATGCAGGCCCTGGCGGGAGGGGAAAAAAGGGGGAGAGCCGGCCTGTAAGCCGGGTTCTGTCGAGGACAGTCATTCCTCTAGGGCCGCCATCACTGACGGCCTCAAGCAACCTACCCGGTTCCAGCGCGGGCCACGCCAATGGAACCCTATTTGGTCTTGCTCCGAGTGGGGTTTACCTAGCCACGGACTGTTACCAGCCGTGCGGTGCGCTCTTACCGCACCTTTTCACCCTTACCGGCGCTTGCGCGCTTAGGCGGTTATTTTCTGTGGCACTTTCCGTAGGCTCGCGCCTCCCAGGCGTTACCTGGCACTCTGCCCTATGGAGCCCGGACTTTCCTCCCCCCTGCAAGCAGGGCGGCGACTGTCCAGCCGACTCTCCGGCGCGCAGGGTACGCACTGGCGCGCCGGATAACAAGCTCAATCGCCGCTCTTCTGCCGCTCCAGTGCTTGCTGATAAAGCAGATTCTTGCGCACCCCGGTGATTTCCGCCGCCAGCGCGGCGGCGCGCTTCAAGGGCAGCTCGGCCAGCAGCAGATCGAGCACCCGCAGTGCTTCGGCGCTCAGTGCCTCATCCCCCTCCGGCGCCTGCCAGCCCTCCACCAGCAGCACGCATTCACCGCGCTGCTGATTGGCATCGCTCGCCACCCAGGCACATAACTCGCCCAGCGGCGCCCCTCTGAGGGTCTCGAAGGTCTTGGTCAGCTCGCGGGCCAGCACCACCTGACGCTCGCTCCCCAGCAGCTCGCGCATGTCCTCAAGACTTTCCAAGAGGCGGTGCGGCGCCTCGTAAAAGATCAGTGTGCGCGGCTCCTCGGCCAGTGCCTGCAGGCGCTGGCGACGGCCCGTGCTGCGTGCCGGCAAAAAGCCCTCGAAGATGAATCGATCGGACGGCAACCCGGCCGCCGACAGCGCGGCAATCAGCGCGCAGGGGCCAGGCACCGGCACCACCGGCACGCCGGCGGCGCGGGCATTGCGCACCAGGTGGTAGCCCGGATCGGAAATCAGCGGCGTACCGGCATCGGAAATCAGCGCCAGACTCTCGCCAGCCCGCAGACGCTCGATCAACCGTCCGCCCTGATCACGCTCGTTGTGCTCATGGCAGGCCACCAGCGGCGTATTGATGCCAAAGTGCTGCAGCAACCGCATCGAGTGACGGGTATCCTCGGCGGCGATCAGGGCAACCTCGCGCAGCACCCGCAGCGCACGCGCGCCGATATCCTCCAGATTGCCGATCGGCGTTGCCACCACATACAAGGTCCCTGCTGCGCTCATCACTCACCCGTCTTCGTAAAAGCATCAGATTGTAGACGCTTTGCGTGCGCCGCGATCGCACCGCACGCAGCCCTTGCGTACAATCAGCACTCTTTACAGCCTGCGAAACGGAACCCGTTCATGACTGCCAGCCTGCGTCCACTCTCCCTTCTCGGCCTGGCCAGCCTGCTGGCAGCCTGCGCCGGCCAGCCCCATTCGGAGCTGGGCGAACTACCCCCCCAGACGGCCAGCAGCATCGACCAGCTGCTGCTGCAGGCCGAACAGAGCTCAACCTCACAAGCCCTGCTGCTGCGCCTGTCCGCCGCCGAGCGGGCCCTGCAAGATGGCGACCTGCCCAAGGCCGCACAACTGCTCGACAGCCTGGCCCAGCAGCCTCTGCCCCCGGCTCAGCAGATCTTCCTCAGCACCCTGCAGGCCGAGCTGGCCCTGCAGCGCCAGCGCCCGCGCGCCGCACTCAAAGCCCTGCAGCACCCGGACCTGGCGCGTCTGGATGAGCTGCCGCTGCCCCAACAGATCCGCACCCGGCATGTCCTTGCTACAGCTCTTGAGCGGGATCATCAATTGCTGGCCGCAGCCCGTGAGCGCATCGCGCTGGGCGCCCTGCTCGATGCCAAAGCTACCCCAGACAACCAGGAAGCCATCTGGGAACTGCTCTCCGGCCTTTCCAGCCAGCAGCTCAAGGCCATCCCCGCTGACCGCTCGATCCTGGCCGGCTGGCGCGATCTGCTGGAGCTGACCCGAAGCCCCCTGGCGCCACGCGAGCAGATCAACCTGATCGAGACCTGGCAGACGGCCAACACCCAGCATCCGGCCGCCATCCAGCCGCCGCTGGCCATTGTGCAGCTGCGGGAAATTGCCCGCCGCCCCCTCAGCCACATCGCCTTGCTGCTGCCCGCTGAAGGCCCGCTCGCCAGTGCCGGCAATGCCCTGCGCGACGGCTTTCTGGCCGCCCATTATCAGGCCGGTGCGCCTGCCGGGCTGAAGATCAGCCTGCATGACAGCAACGCGCTGCAAAATCTGGATGCGTTCTACCAGAGCGCGCGCGAGAGCGGCGTCGAGCTGGTGGTCGGCCCCCTGGAAAAGCCTCTGGTCAGCCAGCTGGCCCAGCGCACCAGCCTGCCGCTTCCAACCCTGGCCCTGAACTACAGCGACAACCCCGCCCAGGCGCCGCGTGAGCTGTTCCAGTTCGGCCTCTCCGCCGAAGATGAAGCCCGCGAAGCCGCCAGGCGCGCCTGGGCCGATGGTCATCGCCGTGCCGTGGCACTGGCTCCCAGCGGCGACTGGGGACAGCGGGTCATGGCGGCCTTTCGCAGCCAATGGGAAGCTCAGGGCGGCTCACTGATCGCTGTCGATTACGTCGACCAGCCGGTACGGCTGGCTGGGCAGATCGCCCAGTTGCTGCAGCTGCGTGACAGCGAGCAGCGCGCGGCACGGGTCGCCGGTGCGCTAGGTACGCGGGTACAGGCACAACCGGCTCGTCGCCAGGACATCGACTTCGTGTTCCTCGCCGCCACCCCCGCCCAGGCCCGGCAGATCAAGGCGACCCTGACCCTGCAGTACGCCGGTGACTTGCCAGTCTATGGCACCTCGCACCTGTTTGACGGTAACAACCAGCCGGCTCGTGATCGTGAGCTGGACGGCATCCGCTTCAGCGAAATCCCCTGGATGCTCGAGACAAACCACCCGCTGCGCCGCGACATCCTCGCTCAGTGGCCGCAGGCCAGCAGCACCCTGGGGCGTCTGTATGCCATGGGCGCTGACAGTTACCACCTGGCACAGCGCCTGAGCCAGCTGCAGACCGCGCCAGGCATGCGCCTTGAAGGCCTGAGCGGCAGCCTGTCGCTGGGCAGCGCCCAGCGGATCGATCGCACCCTGCCGTGGGCTGAGTACCGCAACGGCCAGCTGGTGCGCCTGCCGCCGACCCGCCAGTGAGCAGCCGCCAGGCGCGCGGGGCCGCCGCCGAGGGGTGGGCACACACCCACCTTGAGGAACATGGCCTGCGCCTGTTGGCGCGCAACTGGCGCTGCCGGCTCGGCGAGCTCGATCTGGTCATGTTCGAGGGTGATACCTTAGTATTCGTCGAAGTGCGCTACCGAAGCCATAGCCGCTTCGGCGGCGCGGAATACAGCGTCGATGCCGGCAAGCAGCGCCGCGTCGCCGCCGCCGCCCAGGTCTTCCTGCTGGCGCATCCCCACTGGTCGCGTCGACCCTGCCGATTCGACGTGGTCGCCATCGCAGCCGGTGATCACCGCTCGCCGCCGCTGCTGAACTGGATCCGTGGCGCCTTCGAGCACTGAGCGCCGCCCAACCGAAGGTCATTTCATGGACATGCAATCCCGTATCCGCCAGCTGTTTGTGGACAGCATCGAGACCAAGCGTCAGGCCACCGAGGTGCTGATTCCGCATATCGAGCTGGCCAGTCAGGTCATGGTCAATGCCCTGCTCAACGAGGGCAAGATCCTCTCCTGCGGCAATGGTGGCTCGGCAGGCGATGCCCAGCACTTCTCCTCGGAACTGCTCAACCGCTTTGAACGCGAGCGTCCGAGCCTGCCGGCCATCGCCCTGACCACCGACAGCTCGACCCTCACCTCGATCGCCAACGATTACAGCTACAACGAGGTGTTCTCCAAGCAGATCCGCGCACTGGGCCAGCCGGGCGATGTACTGCTGGCGATTTCGACCAGCGGCAACTCCGGCAACGTGATCCAGGCCATCCAGGCGGCTCACGATCGGGAGATGACCGTGGTGGCCCTGACCGGTCGCGATGGCGGCAACATGGCGTCGCTGCTGTTGCCGGAAGATGTGGAAATCCGTGTACCGGCACGCAGCACTGCGCGGATCCAGGAGGTGCACCTGCTGGCCATTCACTGCCTGTGCGATCTGATCGATCACCAGCTGTTCGGGAGCGAGGAATGATGAAGCGCTATCTATCCCTGCTGATGGCCGCCAGCCTGCTGCTGGCCGGTTGCGGTGGCCGCAGCCTCGGCAACAAGATCGACGACCAGTTCCTGGCGCCACGCGTCAGTACGGAAATCACCCGCAGCCACGCCGATCTGAACGACACCACCTCCAATGTCACCGTAGTCAGCTATAACGGCGTGATCCTGCTGGCCGGCCAGACGCCGCGCGCCGAACTGCGCCAGCTGGCCGAGCAGGTCGCTCATGGCGTGCAGGGCGTGCGCCGCGTGCATAACGAACTGCAGGTGACGACGCCCTCCTCGGCGCTGGCGCGCAGCAGCGATGCGCTGCTGACCACCCGCATCAAGACGGCCATGCTGGCTGACAATACGGTGCCCGGCAGCCGCATCAAGGTGGTGACCGAGAACGGCAATGTCTTCCTGATGGGGCTTGTGACCCGCGCAGAAGCGCAGCGCGCCACCCAGGTGGTGCAAGGCATCGGCGGCGTACAGCGCATCGTGCGACTGTTCGAGTTCACCGACTGACGCTATCGCGCCAACAACAAGGACGACCCGTGGGTCGCCCTTGTTGTTGGGGGCATGCCCCTCACATGCAGCCGCTCACTTGACCACCTTGAGGCTCGGACGCCCGCTCGGACGCGGCGGCGGCGTCTCATCATCAGGTGAGGACGCCTGGACAGGCACAGCGCCGTCGGCACTCTCACCCTCCTCCAGCTCGTCTAGGTCAAAGAACATGCCCTGGCCATTTTCACGGGCATATAACGCCAGCACTGCAGGCACCGGCACCTGCAGCACCTGGGCAACCCCACCGAAGCGTCCCTCAAAGCTCAGCAGATCATTGCCCATCTGCAGGTGACGCACCGCACTGGGGGAGATGTTCAGCACGATCTGTCCGTCCTTGGCATAACCCGCAGGCACCCGGGTACCCGGGTAGTCGCTGGCCACCAGCACATGGGGGGTGCAGTCGTTGTCGACGATCCACTCGTACAGGGCACGCAGCAGATAGGGGCGACTGGAATTCATGTCGTCAGACTCCTCGGCGCAGGGCGCGCTCATGGGTACTCAGGCTGGCCTGGAAACTGTCACGGGCGAACATTCGCTCCATGTACTCCAGCAGCGGTCTGGCCGGCCGTGGCAGCTCGATGCCCAGCGCCGGAAGACGCCAGAGTATCGGTAACAGACAACAGTCGACCAGGCTGAAATCATCACTGAGAAAACAGGGCTGTACCGCGAACAGCGGCGCGGCGCCGATCAGGCTTTCGCGCAGCTCACGCAGAGCCAGCGCCTTGTGCCGGGCATCACCGCCGGGCGCCTGGGCGTTGTCCAGCAGGCGGCACCAGTCACGCTGGACCCGGTGCATCAACACCCGACTGCTTGCCCGTGCGGCAGGGTATGCCGGCAGCAGCGCCGGATGGGGGTAACGCTCGTCCAGGTATTCCATCACCGCGGCACTGTCATAGACCACCAGGGTGCGATCCACCAGGGTTGGCAGGCTGTGGTAGGGATTGAGTTCGGCAAGTACCGGACTGTGCTCCCCGGGCAGCACATCGATGATCTGGGCATCCACTGCCTTCTCGGCCAGCACCAGACGGACACGGTGAGAATAATGGTCGAGGGGATCGGAATAGCAGGTCAGGCGATTGACGGCAGCCATGGCCGCGCTCTCGACAGTAGCGGAAGGCAGAAACGCATGCGCGCCCCGCAGGGCGCGCATGGCTGGAGCAGTACAGCAGGTGCTTAGTGCACGTCCTTCCAGTATTCACGCTTGAGCAGGTAGGCGAACACGAAGAAGAAGGCCAGGAACAGCAGGACATAGGTACCGATGCGCTGGCTTTCCAGCTTCACCGGGTTGGCCGAATAGGCCAGGAATGCCACCAGGTTCTTGATCTTCTCATCGAACTCGGCCTCGCTCAGCGTGCCGGTCTTGGGCAACACGGTCAGCTGGTCGCAACCTTCTTCAGTGACGGGGGTGCCGGTCAGCGGATCAAAGACCTTCTTGCCATCCTCGACCACCTGAACCTGCTTGCAACCAATCACCTGACGCCCCTGCAGGGCACCCAGCACGTTCGGCATGCCGACGTTGGGGAAGACCATATTGTTCACGCCGTAGGGGCGCGACGGGTCTTCATAGAAGGTGCGCAGATAGGTGTACAGCCAGTCGTTGCCACGCACGCGGGCCACCAGGGTCAGATCCGGCGGCGTAGCACCGAACCATGTCTTGCCATCGGCCGGCTGCATGCCGATCTTCATGTGATCGCCAATCTTGGCCCCGGTGAAGACCAGATTCTCCAGCATCACGTCTTCCGGAATGCCAAGATCATTGGCGACGCGCTCATAACGCTGGTACTCAGCGCTATGGCAACCCATGCAGTAGTTGACGAAGGTACGGGCACCATCCTGCAGAGCCGCCTTGTCACGCAGGTCGATATCGACCTTGTCCAGCGGGTAGCCTGAACCGGCAGCAAAGGAGACAGTCGGCAGCAGTGCGAACAACAGAGCAGCAAGTTGCTTTTTCATCAGCCAGTCACCCTTTCCGGAACCGGTTTGGTCTTCTCCATCCGGGTATAGAACGGCATCAGGATGAAGAAGGCGAAGTACAGAATAGTGCACACCTGGGACAGCAGTGTACGGCCCGGGGTCGGCGCCAGAACACCCAGCACACCGAGGATCACGAAGGACACCACGAAGATGGCCAGCCAGATGCGGCTCAACCAGCCCTTGTAGCGCATCGAACGCACCGGACTGCGATCAAGCCATGGCAGCACGAACAGCACGGCAATCGCCGCACCCATGGCAATCACGCCCAGCAGCTTGTCCGGCACGGCGCGCAGGATGGCGTAGAAGGGCGTGAAGTACCAGACCGGAGCGATGTGCTCAGGCGTCTTGAACGGGTTGGCCGGTTCGAAGTTCGGCTTCTCAAGGAAGTAGCCACCCATCTCCGGGAAGAAGAAGATCACGGTGCAGAACACGAACAGGAACACCACCACACCGACGATATCCTTGACGGTGTAGTACGGATGGAACGGAATACCGTCCAGCGGTACGCCATTGGCATCCTTCTTCTTCTTGATGTCGATACCGTCCGGGTTGTTCGAGCCGACTTCATGCAGGGCAATGATGTGCAGCACAACCAGGCCAAGCAGCACGATCGGCAGCGCAATCACGTGCAGGGCGAAGAAGCGGTTCAGGGTAATGCCAGAGATCAGGTAGTCACCCCGGATCCACTGGGTCAGATCAGCACCCACGACCGGAATGGCACCAAACAGCGAGATGATCACCTGGGCACCCCAGTAGGACATCTGGCCCCAGGGCAGCAGGTAGCCCATGAAGGCTTCGGCCATCAGCGCCA
>CAZFFB010000025.1:0-13162 GCA_964517735.1 uncultured Pseudomonas sp. | reverse complement strand
TCAAGGCCAAGATGAAGGAAACCGGCGCGCTGCTGGCCGGCGAGATGAGCGGGCTTTACTTCGTCCAGGAGCGCTGGTACGGTTTCGATGACGGCATCTACAGTGCGGTACGCCTGCTGGAGATTCTCGCCGGCCAGCCGCGCAGCGCCGGCGCGCTGTTCGCCGACTTCCCGGTGGCGCTGTCGACCCCGGAGATCAACATCAGCGTCGGTGACGAGCGCAAGTTCGCCCTGATCGAGGCCCTGCAGCGCGAGGCGCAGTGGGGTGAGCAGGCCGAACCCTTCACCCTGGACGGGGTGCGCATCGACTATCCCTACGGCTGGGGCCTGGTGCGCGCCTCCAACACCACCCCGGTGCTGGTGCTGCGCTTTGAGGCCGACAGCGCCGAGCAACTGGCGCAGATCCAGCAGGTCTTCCGTGACCAGCTCAAGGCGCTGGCCGTCGATCTGCAACTGCCCTTCTGACAACTGGAGTTTGCCATGCCCCTGCAACGTGACGCCGCCGCCGAGGTGGCCAAGGTCCTCGCCGAGGCCCTGCCCTATATCCGCCGCTTCTCCGGCAAGACCCTGGTGGTCAAGTACGGCGGCAACGCTATGGAGAGCGACGAGCTCAAGACCAGCTTCGCCCGCGACATCGTGCTGATGAAGGCGGTCGGCATCAACCCGGTGGTGGTGCACGGCGGCGGCCCGCAGATCGGTGACCTGCTGCAGCGCCTGAACATCGAGAGCCACTTCGTCGACGGCATGCGCGTCACCGACGCGGCGACCATGGACGTGGTGGAGATGGTCCTCGGCGGCCAGGTCAACAAGGACATCGTCAACTTGATCAACCAGCATGGCGGCAGCGCCATCGGCCTGACCGGCAAGGACGCCGGGCTGATCCGCGCCAAGAAGCTCAAGGTCACCCGCCAGACCCCGGAGATGACCCAGCCGGAAATCATCGACATCGGCCATGTCGGCGAGGTGGTCTCGGTGAATGTCGAGCTGCTCAACATGCTGGTGGCCGGCGACTTCATCCCGGTGATCGCGCCGATCGGTGTCGGCGAGGACGGCGAGTCCTACAACATCAACGCAGACCTGGTGGCCGGCAAGGTGGCCGAAGCGCTCCAGTGCGAGAAGCTGATGCTGCTGACCAACATCGCCGGCCTGATGGACAAGCAGGGCAAGGTGCTGACCGGGCTGTCCACCGCGCAGGTCGATGCGCTGATCGCCGATGGCACCATCTATGGCGGCATGCTGCCGAAGATCCGCTGCGCCCTGGAGGCGGTACAAGGTGGCGTGCACAGTGCGCACATCATCGATGGCCGGGTGCCCAACGCGGTGCTGCTGGAGATCTTCACCGACAGCGGCGTCGGCACACTGATCAGCAACAGCCAGCAGGCCTGAACCCTGCTGACGGGCTGAAGGCAGAAGGGGGGGATACCTGCAGATATCCCCCCCCTTCTATAGGCAGATTGCCGGCGGCGAACCGCCTGCGACCGGCTTCAGGCAGCGACGTTACGGAACGACTCGAGCAGCGCCGGAATGCCCGGGAACATGCCGATGGCCGCCATGATGGCGCACAGCAGCAGGAACACCACACCCGGAATCACCCAGCGGTCGCGATGGCTCATCGCCTGGCCGCGGGCCTTGTCGCCGATCAGGCCGAGGTTGTCCAGCAGCACGGTCAGCGACCAGCCAAACACCGGATTGACCAGCGCCGAGGCGAAGATCACGATGGCCGCCGACTGCGAGGTCTTGCCCTCGCGGGTCATCTGCATGCCGGCTTCCAGCAGCGGCAGGAACACGCCGACGATCAGCGCCACGCTGAGCACTGGCTGCCAGACGGCCAGATCCATCGGATAACCCCACAGTGCCGCGACCACGCAGAGCAGGCCGGTGAGCATCGCGCCGGCCGGAATCGGCCGCTTGGCAATCGAGGCCGGCACCATGAAGGTGCCCCAGGACGAGGCCAGGTTGCCGCCGCCCAGGGTCGTACCGACCACCTGGCGCGCCGCAGCGATGCACATGGTGTCGTCGATGTTCATCAGCACCTTCTTGGCCTTGGGCGGATAGTTCAGCTCCTGGAAGATCCGGTGGCCGAGAAAGTCCGGCGACCACATCGCCACCGCCAGCACCGCAAAGGGCGCCACGGCGATGAAGTGGTGCAGCTGCGGCAGACCCAGCTGCCAGCCGGTATCCTCACCCCACCAGTAGGCCGGATTCAGGTTGGGAATGCCCGGTTCGGTCTTGAACTCGAAGGGCGCGCCGAGGGCGAAGGCAATCACCGCGGCCATCACTGCACCGAGCGGAATCGCCAGCCAGCGCATGCGGATGTGCTCGAGATAGGCATACATCACGATGGTGGCAAAGACGATCACGAAGGCGATGTAGCCCATGTCAAAGCCATTGGCCCAGGCAAACAGGCTCTTGATCTGCGCGCTGATGCCGATGAAGCCGAGAAACAGCAGCAGGCCGCCGCACACCCCGTCACTGGTCAGGCGTGCCAGCAGGCTGCCCCCCTTGAACAGGCCAAGCGTAAAGCCCAGCACACCGACCATGATACCCAGCGCCATCGGGTGTCCACCGGAGGCAACGATCAGCGGAATCAGCGGAATCAGCGGACCATGGGTGCCGGCCAGGTTGGCAGTGGGGTTGAGCACGCCGGAAAACAGCACCACGAACAGCAGCGCGGCGATCAGCATCTCGAAGCGGGCATTTTCGATGACGAACTCGCTGGACAGCCCAAGCGGCCCGGCGAAGGCGGCCACGACCGCCGCCACCATGACGATCTTGCCGATGGTGGCGGCCATGGCCGGCACCCAGTCCTCCAGCTCGAAGCGGTAGTCGCGCCCCGGCAGGTTGATGCTCCAGCGCCGCGGCTGCATGATCGTCAGCTCGTGGTTGAGGTACTCCTCGCGGGAGGCAAAGGTCTTGCTGGGACGATGAAGCTCACGATAGTTTTTCTGGTTGTTCTCGCTCATACGTTCAACTATTGAAAAAGTCCGGATTAAAGGCGAAGGCCGGCCCTGGCCGAGCTGCCCTGTTTAATCGCTCTTATTCTTTTTGTTGGCGGGCGGGCATGTTGCGCATGACCGCGGGGGAGGCCATGGACCGGCACGCTGGCCGGTCCGGAAGAAGGATCTTTTTAATAGTTGTTATGAGTGCAGGCCTGGTGGCTGCCGACCGCTCAAATTCCGTATTGCGCCCGGTAGGCTTCCACAGCGCCCAGGTGCTGACGCAGCGCCTGATCGCCGGCCAGATAATCCAGCACTTGGCGCAGCGAGACAATGCTCACCACGGGTATACCATAGTCGCGCTCGACTTCCTGGATTGCCGAGAGTTCCCCCTGGCCACGCTCCTCGCGGTTCAGTGCGATCAGCACGCCAGCGGCCTGGGCACCCTGGGCCTGGATGATCTGCATCACCTCGCGGATCGCCGTGCCGGCGGTGATCACGTCATCGACGATCAGCGCCCTTCCGGTCAGCGGCGCACCGACCAGGGTACCGCCCTCGCCATGCGCCTTGGCCTCCTTGCGGTTGAAGCACCAGGGCAGATCGCGGCCATGCTGCTCGGCCAGCGCCACGGCGGTAGCGCTGACCAGCGGAATGCCCTTGTAGGCCGGACCGAACAACACATCGAAGTCCAGACCGCTGGCCTGGATTGCCTCGGCATAGAAGCGCCCGAGGCGGGACAGGGCCAGACCGCTGTTGAACAGCCCGGCATTGAAGAAGTAGGGGCTGGTACGCCCGGACTTGAGGGTGAATTCGCCAAAACGCAGCACGCCGCGTTCAATGGCGAAACGGATGAATTCCCGCTGATATGCCTGCATGAGAGTCCCGATTTAGCCAAAAAAGCCGAGGTTCGGGTATGATACACACAGCTTTTTTCAGGGGCCATTTATGCGGATTGTCAGTGTAAACGTGAACGGTATGCAGAACGCCGTCGAGCGTGGCTTGCTCGGCTGGCTGCAGGGTCAGAATGCCGACGTCATCTGTCTGCAGGACACCCGCGCCACCTGTTACGACATGGAAGATCCGGCCTGGCAGCTTGAGGGCTACACGATGTATGCCGTCGATGCCGAGGTGCCCAGCCAGGGCGGCGTGGCCATCTACACCCGCCTGCAGCCCAAGGCGATCATCTTCGGTCTGGGCTTCGAGCAGGCCGACCGCTACGGCCGCTACCTGCAGGCGGATTTCGACAAGGTCAGCATCGCCAGCCTGCTGATGCCCAGCGGCCAGCGAGGTGACGAGGACCTGAACGCCAAGTTCAAGTTCATGGACGATTTTGCCACCTACCTGAACAAGCAGCGCCGCAAACGCCGCGAATACATCTACTGTGGCTCGCTGTACGTCGCCCATCAGAAGCTCGACGTGAAGAACTGGCGCGACTGCCAGCAGATGGCCGGATTCCTGGCCCCGGAGCGGGCGTGGATGGATGAGGTGGTCGGCACGCTGGGGTACGTGGATGCCCTGCGCGAAGTCAGCCGCGAGGGTGACCAGTACAGCTGGTGGCCGGATACCGAGCAGGCGGCCCTGCTCAATATGGGTTTTCGCTTTGACTATCAGCTGCTGACCCCGGGGCTGCGCCGCTTTGTGCGTGATGCGCGCCTGCCCCGCCAGCCACGCTTCTCCCAGCATGCACCGCTGGTGGTCGACTACGACTGGACCCTCAGCGTCTGAGCGGCCCGCCGCCAACAAAAAGCCGACCCGCAGGTCGGCTTTTTTGTGCCCGCCAGACTCAGCCGGCCAGCGCGGCGCGCTGCAGCTCGAACAGCTCCTCGACGCCCTTGCGGGCCAGCGCCAGCATGGCGTTGAGCTCCTCAGGCTGGAATGGCGCACCCTCGGCGGTGCCCTGCACCTCGATGAAGCCACCGGCATCGGTCATCACTACGTTGAGGTCGGTGTCGGCGGCCACATCCTCCGGGTAGTCCAGATCCAGCACCGCCACTCCGTCGCAGATCCCCACCGAAACCGCGGCAACCAGCTGCTTGAGGGGATTCTGCTTGAGGGCACCGCGCTTCTTCAGGCTCTCCAGCGCATCGATCAGCGCCACAGTAGCGCCAGTGATCGAGGCGGTCCGGGTACCGCCATCGGCCTGGATCACATCGCAGTCGATGTACAGGGTGTACTCACCCAGCTTGGTCAGATCCAGCGCGGCGCGCAGTGAGCGGCCGATCAGACGCTGGATCTCCAGCGTGCGTCCGCCCTGCTTGCCGCGGCTGGCCTCGCGCGGATTGCGCGAGCCGGTGGCGCGCGGCAGCATGCCGTACTCGGCGGTCAACCAGCCCTGCCCCTGACCCTTGAGAAAGCGCGGCACGCCCGCCTCGACACTGACCGTGCAGATCACCTTGGTGTCACCGAACTCGATCAGCACCGAACCCTCGGCATGCTTGGTGTAATGGCGGGTGATGCGGATCGGGCGCATCTGATCGGCGGCGCGACCACTGGGACGATTCATGGGCAAATCCTGTCTGATTCCGAAAGCCGGATGGGCCAGTGACCCTGCGCGGGCAGGACCGTGATGGCCGACATACGATGGGTCATCATTATAGGCCGCTGCCTGTACCCACAACCACCGCCGTGCGCTGCACCCTTTGGGTGCCCCGCAGGAGTCGGGTAGACTGCGCGTTTTTCGGGCGCCGGCGCCCGCCCATCCACCGCGAGGATCGCCCATGGTACACAGCATGACCGCCTTCGCCCGGCTTGAGCGCAGCGGGTCCTACGGCACCCTGAGCTGGGAGCTGCGCTCGGTCAATCACCGTTATCTGGAGCCGCACCTGCGCCTGCCGGAGGCGCTGCGCGATCTGGAAGGCGGTGTGCGTGAGGCCCTGCGCCAGGGTCTGGCACGCGGCAAAGTGGAATGCACCCTGCGCCTGAACGAGGCCGAACACGCCACACGCCTTGACATCGACCGCGCGCGCGCCGCGCAGCTGATCTGTGCCGCTGAAGCGGTCGCCGCGCTGATCCGCCAGCCAGCACCGATCGACCCGCTGGCAGTACTGGCCTGGCCTGGCGTGCTGGCCAGCGAGAGCGCCGATCCCGCCGAGCTGCAGGCCGAAGCCCTCGCCCTGTTTCACCAGACCCTCGAGGAGCTGCGCCAGGGCCGTGCCCGCGAAGGCGCCGCCCTCGCCGCGCTGCTTGAAGAGCGGCTGGACGCCATCGATCACGAGGTCGTCACCCTGCGTGAGCAGGTGCCGCAGATGCTTGCCCTGCAGCGGCAGAAGATCCTCGAGCGCTGCCGCGAACTGGCAGTGGAGCCTGACAGCAGCCGGCTCGAACAGGAGCTGGTGCTGCTGGCACAAAAGAGCGATGTAGCCGAGGAACTCGACCGTCTCGCCACCCATGTGCGCGAAGTGCGGCGGGTACTGGCCGCCGGTGGTGCAGCCGGCCGGCGCCTCGACTTCCTGATGCAGGAACTCAACCGCGAAGCCAATACCCTCGGCTCCAAGGCGTTCGACCCGCGCTCCACCCAGGCGGCGGTCAACCTCAAGGTGCTGATCGAACAGATGCGCGAACAAGTGCAGAACATCGAGTGATTCCCGTGACCGACATGACTCCCACCGCCGCCCCCGGCACCCTGTACATCATTTCCGCCCCCTCCGGTGCCGGCAAGACCAGTCTGGTCAAGGCCCTGCTCGACAACAGCGAGCAGATCCGCGTCTCGGTCTCCCACACCACCCGCGCCATGCGCCCGGGCGAGGTGGATGGGGTCAACTACCACTTTGTCGATCACGACACCTTCCGCCAGATGCGCGAGCAGGAGGCCTTTCTCGAGCATGCCGAGGTGTTTGGCAACTGCTATGGCACCTCCCGCCGCTGGGTCGAGCAGACCCTGCAGCAGGGGTTCGACCTGATCCTTGAGATCGACTGGCAGGGCGCCCAGCAGGTACGCCGACTGATGCCCGATGCGCAATCGATCTTCATCCTGCCCCCCTCCCAGGAGGCCCTGCGCCAGCGCCTGAACAACCGCGGCCAGGACAGTGAGGAAATCATCGAGGCCCGCATGCGCGAGGCCGTCAGCGAGATGAGCCACTATCACGAGTACGACTACGTGGTGATCAACGATCAGTTCCGCCACGCGCTGGAGGATCTCAAGGCAATCTTCCGCGCCCGCCAACTGCACCAGCCAGCGCAGCGCCGCCGCCATGCCGAGCTGCTGGAGCGCCTGCTCGGCTAAAGCCGATGCACGCGACCCTTCCCTAACCGGGGACGATTTTCTAGACTAGCCAACCCGCCCGGCCTGCCGGGCACTTGCCGTTATACCTGCCGAGGAACACCATGGCCCGCGTCACTGTTGAAGACTGCCTGGAAAATGTCGATAACCGCTTTGAACTGGTCATGCTGGCCAGCAAGCGCGCCCGCCAGCTGGCAACCGGCGGCAAGGAGCCTAAAGTAGCCTGGGACAATGACAAGCCGACCGTCGTCGCCCTGCGGGAGATCGCCGAAGGTCTGGTCGATGATCACATCGTGCAGCAGGAAGCGCTGGTCGAAGACGAGCCGCTGTTTGCTGTATTTGAGGAAGACAACAGCGAGACGATCTGACTCACCGGGTCGACGTAGCGCACCCCGAATGGCCGGCCATGTCCGGCGTGGAGTGATGCAATGCCCAGCATAGACGCCTTCGCCGACCGTATCAGTGGCTATCTCGATCCGGACCAGGTCAATCTGGTCCGCCGTGCCTACTACTATGCCGAGCAGGCCCACGACGGCCAGCGCCGGCGCAGTGGCGAGCCTTATGTGACCCACCCGCTGGCGGTGGCCAACATCCTGTCCGAGATGCACATGGACCATCAGAGCCTGATGGCCGCCATGCTGCATGACGTCATCGAAGACACCGGCATCCCCAAGGAAGCCCTGATCGCGCAGTTCGGTGAAACTGTCGCCGAGCTGGTCGATGGGGTCAGCAAGCTGACCCAGATGGACTCCCAGACCAAGGCCGAAGCCCAGGCCGAGAACTTCCAGAAGATGGCAATGGCCATGGCTCGGGACATCCGGGTGATCCTGGTCAAGCTGGCCGACCGCCTGCACAACATGCGCACCCTCGATGCCATGCCCCACGACAAGCGGCGCCGCATTGCCCGCGAGACCCTGGAGATCTACGCACCGATCGCCAACCGTCTCGGCATGCACGCCACCTTCGCCGAATTCGAGGATCTGGGCTTCAAGGCCATGCACCCGATGCGCTCCGAGCGCATCCGCCGTGCGGTAAAGATGGCCCGCGGCAACCGCCGCGAGATCGTCAGCAAGATCCAGGAGTCGCTGAGCCACTGCCTGGCCCGTGACGGCCTGCCGGGCGAGGTCAGCGGCCGCGAGAAGCACCTCTACAGCATCTACGAGAAGATGCGCGGCAAGAAACGCTCGTTCAGCGAGATCATGGACGTCTATGCGTTTCGCATCGTGGTCGACAAGGTCGATACCTGCTACCGGGTGCTGGGCGCGGTGCACAGCCTGTACAAGCCGATTCCCGGGCGCTTCAAGGACTACATCGCCATCCCCAAGGCCAATGGCTATCAGTCGCTGCATACCTCGCTGTTCGGCATGCACGGGGTGCCCATCGAGATCCAGATCCGCACCCGCGAGATGGAGGAGATGGCTAACCATGGCATTGCGGCCCACTGGCTGTACAAGGGCGGCGAGGAGAACAGCCCGCGCGGCACCCACGCCCGCGCCCGCCAGTGGATCAAGGGCGTGCTGGAGCTGCAGCAGCGCGCCGGCAACTCGCTGGAATTCATCGAGAACGTCAAGATCGACCTGTTCCCCGACGAGGTCTACGTCTTCACCCCCAAGGGCCGCATCATGGAGCTGCCCAAGGGCTCGACACCGGTGGACTTTGCCTATGCGGTACACACCGATGTCGGCAACCACTGCATCGCCTGTCGGATCAATCGCCGGCTGGCGCCGCTCTCGGAGCCCTTGCAGAGCGGCCAGACCGTGGAAATCGTCACCGCGCCCAACGCCCGCCCCAATCCCAGCTGGCTGAACTTCGTGGTCACCGGCAAGGCGCGCACCACCATCCGCCACGCCCTCAAGCAGCAGCGCCGCTCCGAGTCGGTGCAGCTGGGCGAGCGGCTGCTCAACAAGGCGCTGGCCGCTCTGGACAGCCATCTTGAGCAGGTCAGTGCCGAGCACCTGCAGCAGGTGCTGGGCGAGTACCAGATGAGCCATCTGGATGACCTGCTCGAGGAGATCGGTCTGGGCAACCGCATGGCCTATGTGATCGCCCGCCGCCTGCTCAGCGACAGCCACGACGAGAGCCATCCCGAGCAGCACGGTCCGCTGGTGATCAGCGGCACCGAAGGCCTGGTGATCAGCTACGCCAAGTGCTGCACACCGATTCCGGGCGATCCGATCGTTGGCCACCTGTCGGCCGGGCGCGGCATGGTCATTCACCTTGATACCTGCCGCAACATCACCGACCTGCGCGACTCGCCGGACAAGTGCATCCCGCTGAACTGGGCCAAGGAAGTGCCGGGTGAGTTCAATGTCGAGCTGCGCGTCGAGCTGGAGCACCAGCGCGGCCTGATCGCACTGCTGGCCGGCGCCGTGTCCAGTGCCGATGCCAATATCGAGAAGATCGGCATGGACGAGCGCGATGGACGCACCTGCGTGGTCCAGCTGATCGTCAGCGTGCATGACCGCGTGCATCTGGCGCGGGTCATCCGGCGCCTGCGTACCCTGAGCGGCGTGCAGCGCATCACCCGTCTGCGGGCCTAGGTCTGCATCTTCTTCCGGCCACGGCGGGCACAGCCCGCCGGGCCCCTTTCCCCAAGGAGTCCCCATGAGCAAACGCGTGATCAGCACCGACCAGGCCCCGGCGGCCATCGGCACCTACTCCCAGGCCATCCAGGCCGGCAACACCGTCTACCTGTCCGGGCAGATCCCGCTGGTGCCGGCCACCATGCAGATGGTCGAGGGTGACTTCGAGGCCCAGACGGTGCAGGTGTTCGAGAACCTCAAGGCGGTCTGCGCGGCGGCCGGTGGCTCTTTGGCCGATATCGTCAAGCTGAACATCTTTCTCACCGACCTTGGCCACTTTGCCACCGTCAATGAGGTGATGAGCCGCTATTTCCAGCAGCCCTATCCGGCCCGCGCCGCGATCGGTGTGGCTGCGCTGCCGCGCGGTGCCCAGGTGGAAATGGACGGCGTCCTGGTCCTTGGCTGACGCCATCACCCGGTGCACCCTGGCGCACCGGGTTCTCCCGCGGCGCCGTGTGCGCTGAAGGGCCTGGCCCAAACAGCACACCGTGCGCCAGCGCCGCTCTGGCGCCAGGCGCGCTCAGAGCGAGTCCAGCAGCGCCGCGTAGCCCGCCTGGTAATCGGGGTAGCGCAGTACCCAGCCTAGCGCCCGGGCCCGGGCATTGCTGCAGCGCTTGCTGCCGGCGCGGCGGGGCGCACTGACCTCACCGACCTGCGTCACCCCCAGCCGCACGCGCAACCAGTCAACCACCTCGGCCAGAGGGGCAGGCTGGTCATCAACGCCCAGATAACAGTCAGCCAGCGCCAGCCCCGCCTCCTGTTGCTGCAGCAGGAAGGCCAGCAGCCCGGCTGCATCGTCGGCATGGATGCGGTTGCCATACAACGCCGGATGCGTTGCCGGGCGATACCCGGCCCGCACCTGATCGAGCAGCCAGGTGCGCCCCGGCCCGTAGATACCCGCCAGACGCACCACGGTCGCCGGCAGGCCGCAGCCCTGTACCAGCGCCTCGGCCTCCAGCAGGATGCGGCCATTGTAGGTCTGGGCCGTGCAGGGCGAATCCTCGTCCACCCACTCGCCAGCCTGCTGGCCATACACCGCGGTACTGGAAACAAACAGCACGCGCCGCGGACGCTGGCCGCGCGCAGCCAGCCAGCCCAGCACATGGCGCAGTCCCTCGACATAGCTGGCCCGATAGGCCGCCTCGCCGCTGCCATCGGGGGTGGCGCAGTAGACCAGATAATCCGGCGCCGCCTCAGGCCACTGCGCCGGCACCTTCGCACAGTGCAGGTCGGCCGCCAGCGGCAGCACCCCAGGCGGCAGCGCCGCAACACGGCGGCGCAGGCCCTGCACGCGCCAGCCGCTGGCCAGAAGCAGCCGCGCGAGCCGGCTGCCGACATCGCCACAGCCGGCGATCAGTACAGATCGGGACATTTCAGGGACTCCCAGACAAGACAGGCAAGGCGGCCAGCATCGCCGCCACCCGCGCAGCTGGCAAGTCCGGCATGGTTGGTTGTACAGCGTCCAGACGCTATGCTTGCGCGGTTATCGATGGAATCTGCCTATGACCCTCACCGAATTGCGCTATATCGTCACCCTGGCCCAGGAGCAGCACTTCGGCCGTGCCGCCGAGCGCTGCCATGTCAGCCAGCCGACCCTCTCGGTCGGCGTCAAGAAGCTTGAGGATGAGCTCGGCGTGCTGATCTTCGAGCGGACCAAGAGCGCGGTGCGCCTGACGCCGGTCGGTGAGGGCATCGTGGCCCAGGCCCAGAAGGTCCTCGAACAGGCCCAGGGCATCCGTGAACTGGCCCAGGCCGGCAAGAACCAGCTGGCCAGCCCACTGCGGGTCGGCGCCATCTACACCGTCGGCCCTTACCTGTTCCCGCACCTGATTCCGCAGCTGCACAAGGTCGCCCCCGACATGCCGCTGTATATCGAGGAAAACTTCACCCATATCCTGCGCGACAAGCTGCGTACCGGCGAGCTGGACGCCATCATCATTGCCCTGCCCTTCCAGGAGGCGGATGTACTGGTCAAGCCGCTCTATGACGAGCCCTTCTTCGTGGTGATGCCGGCCAACCATCCGTGGACCACGCTGCCCAGCATCGATGCCAGCCTGCTCAACGACAAGAGCCTGCTGCTGCTCGGCGAGGGGCACTGCTTTCGTGATCAGGTGCTGGAAGCCTGCCCGGCCACCCGCCGCGGCGACAGCGCTCACCCCCACACCACGGTCGAGTCCAGCTCGCTGGAAACCATCCGCCATATGGTTGCCTCAGGCCTTGGGGTATCGATACTGCCGTTCTCGGCGGTCGACAACCACCACTACGCGCCGGGCGTGATCGCCATCCGCCCTCTGAGCCCGCCGGTGCCCTACCGCAGCGTAGCGATCGCCTGGCGCGCCAGCTTCCCGCGGCCCAAGGCCATCGAGGTACTCACCGACTCGATCCGCCTGTGCTCGGTCAAGCGCACCGCGCAACCGGCCGAGATGGCCCACCAGCCATGAGCAGTCTGGCGCAGGCACCGGTCACCACCCTCAAGGGGGTGGGTCCGGCGCTGGCCGAAAAGCTTGCACGGGTCGGCCTTGAGACCCTGCAGGATGTCCTGTTCCACCTGCCGCTGCGTTATCAGGATCGTACCCGCATCACCCCGATCGGCGCCCTGCGCCCCGGTGGCGATGCGGTGGTCGAGGGCGTCGTGGCTGCCGCTGAAGTGGTCAATGGCCGCCGGCGCAGCCTGCTGGTCCGCCTGCAAGATGGCAGCGGCACCCTGTCCCTGCGCTTCTTCCATTTCAGCCAGGCACAGAAGGACGCTCTCAAGCACGGCACCCACCTGCGCTGCTATGGCGAGGTGCGCCCCGGCGCCACCGGCCTTGAGATCTACCATCCCGAATGCCGCACCCTGAACGGCGATGAACCAGCACCGGTCGAGCAGACCCTGACCCCCATTTACCCCAGCACCGAAGGCCTGACCCAGCTGCGCCTGCGCGCCCTCACCCAGCAGGCGCTGGCCAGCCTCGGCCCCCATAGCCTGCCCGACTGGCTGCCCGACGCCATGGCCCGCGACTACCAGCTGGCCCCGCTGGATGAGGCGATCCGCTACCTGCACCGCCCGCCCGCCGATGCCGACCTCGAGGAGCTCGCCGAGGGCCGTCACTGGGCCCAGTACCGTCTGGCCTTCGAGGAGCTGCTCACCCACCAGCTGTCGCTGGCCCGTCTGCGCGAGAGCGTGCGCGCCCAGCAGGCGCCAGCCCTGCCGCGCGCCACGCGCCTGCCGGCGCAGTTTCTCGCCGGGCTCGGCTTTGCACCCACCGGCGCCCAGCAGCGGGTCGGTGCAGAAATCGCCCACGACCTCACCCAGGCCGCACCGATGCTGCGCCTGGTGCAGGGCGATGTGGGTGCCGGCAAGACTGTGGTCGCCGCACTGGCCGCCCTGCAGGCCATCGAGGCCGGCTATCAGGTGGCGCTGATGGCACCTACCGAGATCCTCGC
>CAZFFB010000024.1:0-13281 GCA_964517735.1 uncultured Pseudomonas sp. | reverse complement strand
CGCGGGACAAGATCAAGGCCCGGCGGCGCGAGCGCAGTGCCGATGACGCGGTGGACTGGGGGCTGACCGTCAAGTCGGTGGAGATCCAGGACATCAAGCCCTCGCTGTCGATGCAGGGCGCAATGGAGCTGCAGGCGGCTGCCGAGCGCGAGCGCAAGGCTGCGGTGACCAAGGCCGAGGGCGCCAAGCAGGCGGCGATCCTTGAAGCCGAGGCGCGTCTGGAATCGGCGCGCCGCGATGCCGACGCCCAGGTGATGCTGGCCGAGGCCAGTGCCGAGTCGATCCGCCGGGTCACGGCGGCAATCGGGCACGAAGCCGGGCCGATGATGTATCTGCTTGGGGAGAAATACATCGGCGCTCTGGAGACGCTCGGCCAGAGCGACAACGCCAAGCTGGTGGTCCTGCCGGCCGATCTGCAGGACAGCCTGCGCGGCCTTCTGGGCAAGACGGAGGGGCGCCCTTGAGCCGCACGCACACCCCAGCGCCAGGCCCGCGCCCGGCGCAGCCCCAGCGCAGCACCCTGCACCCGCGCAACCGCCATCAGGGCCACTATGACTTCCCCGCCCTGATCCGCGGCTGCCCGGAGCTGGCGGCCTTTGTCATCCGCAACCCCTACGGCAAGCCGAGCATCGACTTTGCCGATCCGGCCGCGGTGCGGGTGTTCAACCGCGCACTGCTGCGCCAGTCCTATGGCATCGTCCACTGGGACATCCCGCCGGGCTACCTGTGCCCGCCGGTGCCGGGTCGCGCTGATTACCTGCATGGTCTGGCGGATCTGCTCGCCGAGGAAGGGGGCAGCATCCCGCGCGGCCTGCAGGTGCGGGTGCTGGACATCGGCACCGGTGCCAACGGCATCTACCCGCTGATCGGCCACCGTGAATACGGCTGGCAGTTTCTGGGCTCGGACATCGACAGCGTCGCGCTGGCCAGTGCGCGGTCCATCGTGCAGGCCAACAAGCTGGACAAGGCGATCACCCTGCGCCAGCAGCGCGATGGCCGGCACATCTTCCATAACCTGCTGCAAGATACCGAGCGCTTTACCCTGACCCTGTGCAACCCGCCCTTCCATGCCTCGGCCGCCGAGGCTCAGGCAGGCAGCCGGCGCAAATGGAAGAACCTGGGCAAGCTCGATCCCTCGCGCCGGCTGCCGGCCCTGAACTTTGGCGGGCAGTCCAACGAGCTGTGGTGCGAGGGCGGCGAGATCGCCTTCATCCGCCGGATGATCCAGGAGAGCCGCGCGCTGGCCGAGCGGGTGCTGTGGTTCAGCTGCCTGGTGTCCAAGGCCGGCAACCTGCCGCTGGTGGAGCAGGCACTGACCCGCGCGGGCGTTGTGATCCATCGCACGGTGGCGATGGGCCAGGGCCAGAAGCAGAGCCGCTTTGTGGCCTGGAGTTTCCAGCAAGCGCCGCAGCGCCGTGACTGGCTCGCCGCGCTCGGCGCACAGCACACTCTCGGGGGCTGAACCGATGCCCTTTACCCTGAGCGGTCCCTGCGAGTACCGCGAGGAGATCCGCAAGAGCCGCTTTATCGCTCTGGCCGCCCCGATCGCCAACGCCGAGGAGGCCCGCGCCTTCATCGCCGCCCACAGCGACCCCAGCGCTTCCCACAACTGCTGGGCCTGGAAGTGCGGCAGCCAGTACCGTTTCAGCGACGATGGCGAGCCCGGCGGGACGGCCGGACGGCCAATGCTCACCGCCATCGAAGGGCAGGACTGCGATCAGGTGGTGGTACTGGTGATCCGCTGGTTTGGCGGCATTCCGCTGGGGACCGGCGGTCTGGCACGCGCCTATGGGGGCTGTGCGGCCCGCTGCCTGCAAGGCGGTCAGCGGATCGAGCAGATCCCCGCGGTGCAGGCTCACTGCCAGGTACCCTTTGCTGACCAGGCGCTGGCCCGCGCCCGTCTGGGCGAATTTGCCGCACGGATCGAGCAGGAGCAGTTCGATGCGCAGGGCGTCTACTGGCAGCTGCGCCTGCCGGCCGAATGCTTCGAGGCGCTGGCCAGGCGCCTCAGTGACCTGAGCCGCGGGCAGATTCTGCTGCAGCGCCGCCAGGCATGATTGCAGCGGCCGGCGGCCCTCAGCACACCCCGACGCCCAGCTGCTGCAGCGCCAGCCCGCCCTGCTGCCAGCCCCACCAGCCCAGCGCCAGCAGCGCGGCCAGCAGCAGCACGCCGGTCAGCCAGTACAGTGCGCGGCCCATCAGCGCACCGCCAGATCCGTGCGCAGCACCGGCCGCTCGCGCACCGGTGCATTCAGCAGCGCCGCCAGCAGACTGAGCAGGATGGCTATCTGCCAGACCAGGTCGTAGCTGCCGGTCCGATCGAACATCCAGCCGCCCAGCCAGCCACCGACAAAGGAGCCGAGCTGATGGAACAAGAACACCAGCCCGCCCAGCATCGACAGGTTGCGCACCCCGAACAGCGTGGCCACCGTGCCGTTGGTCAGTGGCACGGTCGACAGCCACAGGAAGCCCATCGCCATGCCGAAGGCGTAGGCTGACCACTCGCTGAGGGGCGCGTAGATGAAGGCGGCAATCACCAGCGCACGGATCAGGTACAGCCCGACCAGCAGCCGCGGCTTGGGATAGCAGCCGCCCAGCCAGCCCGAGAGGTAGGTGCCGAACACATTGAACAGCCCGACCAGCGCCAGCACCGTGGTACCGACACCGGCCGCCAGCTGCCGATCGACCAGATAGGCCGGCAGATGCACACCGATGAACACCACCTGAAAACCACAGACAAAAAAGCCCAGCCCCAGCAGCCAGAAATCGCGCTGCGCCAGCGCCTCGCGCAGCGCAGCACCAGCGCCCAGCACCACCTCGCCGGCCAGCGGTGCCGGCCGCTGACCGCCGCGCAGCAGCAGAGCCAGCGGCACCAGCAAGGCAATCAGCGCTGCCAGTACCAGCAGTGCCGCCGACCAGCCCAGTGACGAGATCAGCCCAAGGCTTGCCGGCAGCATGATGAACTGGCCAAAGGATCCGGCCGCCGCGGCAATGCCCATCGCCATGCTGCGCCGCTCGACGGGTACAGCCTGACCGACTGCGCCCAGCAGCACCGAAAAGGAGGTGCCCGACAGCCCAAGGCCGATCAGGAGCCCCGCACTGAGCGACAGCATGCCAGGGGTCGCCGAGAAGGCCATCAGCAGCAGGCCAGCCCCATACAGTAGTGCGCCGATCACCACCGTGCGCGCCACGCCAAAGCGGTCGGCAAACGCCCCGGTGAACGGCTGCACCAGCCCCCAGATCAGGTTCTGCAGGGCAATCGCGAAGGCGAACACCTCCCGCCCCCAGCCGAACTCGCCACTCATCGGCGGCAGAAACAGGCCAAACCCGTGCCGCACCCCAAGGGACAGGGCAAGGATCAGCGAGCTGCCCAAAAGAATCGCGCCACAGTGGCGCCACAACGCAGTCATCGAGAGGCTCCGCAACCCAAAGCGCAAGCATAGCACCGCCGGGTGGCGGCGCAGCGTCAGGCGGGCATCGGTTAGACTGCAGCCTGACCAACGCCTGCCACGAGACTGCCATGCCCATCCAGCACGCCATCGTCCATCAGATTGACAAGAAGCCCGACGGCAACCCCGCCCGCCTGCACCTGCGCCCGCAGGCGCTGGAGAACAGCGATGCCATCGAGCACCTGCTGGCCGACCTCAACGACAGCTACAACGCCAAGCCCAGCAAGGTCTGGGGGCACTTCCAGGCCGATCGCATCACCTACCCGCTGAGCGACTGGCTGCAGACCTATCTGGATGGCGGCGACTTCGTGGCCTTCAGTCATGCCTGCGCCGAACGCCTGAAGACCCTGATGGATGAATCCAACCTGTCCAGCGGTGGCCATGTGCTGATCGCCCGCTACCAGCAGGGCATGACCGACTACCTGTGCATCGCCCTGCTCCACCACAGCGAGGGCGTGACCGTCACCGACCACCTGGAGCTGACCGGCGCCCGCCACCTCGACCTGAGCCAGCTGCATCTGGCTGCGCGCATCAACCTCTCGGAGTGGCGCAACAACCCGGCCTCGCGGCAGTACCTCTCGATGATCCGTGCCCGCCACGGCAAGAAGGTCTCCGATTATTTTCGCGAGTGCCTGGGTTGCCTCGAGGGGGTCGATGCGCCCAGCGAGACCCGTACCCTGCTCAAGGCCTTCAGTGACTACGTGGAAAGCGAGGCGCTGAGCGAGGAGCAGGCCCGCGCGTGCACCGATGCGCTGGTCGACTACGCCAGCGATCAGGCGCGACGCGGCGAGCCGATCACCTTGGAAAACCTCTCCGAGGTGCTGGACGAGGAGCAGCCGCGGGCCTTCTTCGAGCATATCCGCAACAAGGACTATGGCCTGGCGCCGCAGATTCCCGCCGACAAGCGCACGCTCAATCAGTTCCGCCGCTTCACCGGACGGGGCGAGGGGCTGTCGATCAGTTTCGAGGCGCACCTGCTGGGCTCGCAGATCGAATATGACGCCGCGCAGGATGCGCTGATCATCCGCAAGCTGCCGAGCACGCTGCGCGAGCAGCTGACCCGCCGCAACAGCTGATGCCCGCACGCCAGGCCACCGGCAAGGCGCGGCGAGGCGCACTGGGCAAACGGGCTGGCCGCCCCGTCCTTTACCCTGACGGCTTTGCCGTGCCGTTGAGATCATCCAGGCTCAGACCCTGACCGCTCCAGCCGGAAACCAGCTGCTCCTTGGCCGGCTTGCCCAGCCGCTTGATCGCCCGCTCGCGGGCCAGCGCCGTCCGCTGGCTGCCGCAGGCCTCGACATAGACCAGCGCCTTTGCACCGCCACTGCTGCGAAAGAAGCGCGCCCCGCGCCCACGGGCATGCTGGGCAAAACGGCGCCATGGATCATCACTGATCCCGCAGTACAGCGCCCCGTTGCATGCGCGCACCAGGTACACCCGCCAGATGCGCGGACCGCACACGCCCGCGCGGCTCATGAGCGCCGTCCTCCCGACAGGGCGCGGCGCTGCCAGCGGGCCAGCTGCGCCGGCGCCACCCCGCAGAGAAAGCCCAGCGCCAGCAGACGATGCAGCAGCGAACGCCGCCACCAGCCATCACGCTGCCAGCGGCGCGGATCGACCTGCAGCCCGCGATCCACACAGGCCAGCCGCCCCAGACGGCGCAGTCCGCGCACCAGAGGCACCTCCTCGAACAACGGCCAGGGCGCGTGCCCCCCCACCGCCTGATAGGCTGCACGGGTGGTGAACAGCCCCTGATCGCCATAGGGCACGCCCAGCGGTGCGCGCACCCGCCAGCTGGTCAGCCGCTCCAGCCAGCGGCCCTGCCAGCCGTGACGGCCACTGAGCCGGAAGGCGAAGTAACCGCCTGCCGCGCCCTGATCCAGCGCCGCGTGCAGCGCGGCAAAGGGGGTGGCGCAGAGCTGGGCATCGGCATGCAAAAACCACAGCCGCCCATGCTGCGCCCTCGCCGCCCCGGCGCGCAGCTGAAGGCCACGACACGGATCGGCCGGCAGCCATTCGGCACCGAAGGCCTGGCAAAGCGCCCGGCAGTCTTCGCGGCGCGCCGCATCGACGACGATGACCTGCAGCACCTGATCCTCGCGTCCGGCCTGCCCGGTCAGCTGGGCCAGCAGCCGCGCCAGCGGCTGTTCATCGCCATAGCAAGGAATGATCACGCTCAAGGGTGGCGGTACCGTCATGGGCATGCCCTCACCCAGTGGGCCAGCCTGGCACACAGACGCTGACGGGCAGCGCGCGGATCATCCGCCAGCATCTGGTAGGCCTCAAGCAGATCCGCCGGCTCATCGACATCGCTGCACAGTCCGACCCGGCACACCCGCTGGCCGGCGGCCTCGCACGCAGCCTGCAGCGCTGCGCCCAGCGCCGGCGTGCTCCAGGGCAGCGCCTCCAGTGGCGGCCAGGGCCTGCGCGACGCCATCAGCACCACCCCGCCGTCGCGGGCCGGCACCAGTACGGTATCGACCTCGGCCAGAGCTGCGCGCACCGCGGCATACAGCGCCGCATCCAGCGCCGGAATGTCACTGCCGATGATCACCAGCACCTGATGTCCGTGCTCGCGCAGCTGCCGATCCAGGGCGTTGAGGCGCTCGCCCAGATTGCCCTCTGCCTGCACCTGACAATGCGCAAACGGCGCCTGCTGCCGGGCCCAGCCGGCATCCTCGGCGCGATCTGGGGCGATCACCTGCGGGCCGGGCCAGGCGGCCAGGTCCTCCAGCGCGCAATCGAGCAGCGCCTGGGCGATCGGCAGGGTGGCTTCACGGCCCAGCTGCGCGGCCAGGCGCTGCTTGCCATGGCCAAGCGCTGGGCGCTTGCAGACCAGCACCAGAGTCGGATACGCCCTCAGGGCGGGAGCAGGGGAAGGCAGGGTCATCTCGGCACTCACCATCACGGGCCATCAACGGGCCGGCAGCATAGAGAGCCGGCCCGCGGCACGGCAAGCGCAAGCCGCGCTGGGCGCTGGCTGACAATGCCGGCAGAATGCCCGGGCCCTGTCCCTGTCCGCGGAGCCCTGCCGATCATGCACGACATCCTGCCACTGCTCGCTGCCGATACCTTTCCCGCGTTGCAGCGCGCCCGCCTCGACACCTTGCAGGTCAATCTGACCTACCAGTGCAACCAGCGCTGCCTGCACTGCCACGTCAATGCCGGCCCGACCCGCCAGGAGCGGCTTTCGGACGACACCCTGGCCTGTCTGCTTGAGGTCATCGAGCGTCTGCCGCTGACAACCCTGGATCTGACCGGTGGGGCACCGGAGCTGCATCCGCGCTTTCGCCCGCTGGTGCGCCATGCGCGCCGGCAGGGCCTGCGGGTGATCGATCGCTGCAACCTGACCATTCTCAGCGAACCCGGGCAGGAGGATCTGGGCGCGTTTCTCGCCGCCGAGGGCGTCGAGGTGGTCGCCTCCCTGCCCTGCTATAGCGCCGACAATGTCGACCGCCAGCGCGGCGAGGGCGTGTTTGGGCGCAGCATCGACGGGCTGCGCCAGCTCAATGCCCTGGGCTATGGCCAGCCCGGCAGCGGTCTGACCCTGAATCTGGTCTACAACCCGCAGGGCCCCCATCTGCCACCGCCCCAGGCACCGCTTGAGGCCGAGTACCGCCAGCGTCTGCAGCAGGACTTTGGCATCGTGTTCAGCCATCTGCTGACCCTGACCAACCAGCCGATCGCCCGCTTTGGCAGCACCCTGGTCAGCCGCGGCGAATTCGCCGGCTACCTGCAGCTGCTGCAGGACAATTTCCGCGCTGACAACCTGGCAAGCGTGATGTGCCGCACCCAGGTCAGCGTCGACTGGCAGGGCTATCTGTATGACTGCGACTTCAACCAGATGCTCGGTCTGGCGCTGCCGCCGCTGATCGCCCGCCAGCGTCCGCACCTGCGGGATCTGCTGCAGGGCACGCTGGAGCAGCACCCGATCGCCACCCGCGCGCACTGCTATGCCTGCACCGCCGGGCAGGGTTCCAGCTGCGGCGGCGCCCTCGCCACCGCCTGATCCGCCGCCCGGAGCACCGATGACCCTGTCCCGCCTTGCCCTGCTCGCCCTGCTCGCCAGCCTGCTGGCGGCCTTCCTGCTGCTCGATGCGGGTCAGTACCTGGAGCTGGCCAGCCTCAAGCAGCACCAGCAGGCCCTCGCCGCTCAGGTGAGTGCCCATCCCTGGCAGGCGGCTGCGTTGTATCTGCTGGCCTATGTGCTGATCACTGCCCTGTCGATCCCCGGTGCCGTGCTACTGACCCTGCTGGGCGGGGCGCTGTTCGGCCTGCTGGGCGGCACGCTGCTGGTCTCTCTGGCCTCGACCCTCGGCGCGACGCTGGCGATGCTCGGCAGCCGCTACCTGCTGGGCACGGCCGTGCGCCGGCGCTTTGCGCCGCGGCTTGAGGCCATCGATCGCGGCATCGCCCGTGAGGGGCCTTTCTACCTGTTCGCCCTGCGCCTGGTGCCGCTGTTCCCGTTCTTCGTCATCAACCTGGCGATGGGTCTGACCCGCCTGCCGGTGCGCACCTTCTGGTGGGTCAGCCAGCTAGGGATGCTGCCGGGCACCCTGGTGTATGTGAACGCTGGGCGCGAGCTGGGGCGTCTGCAGTCGCTGGAGGGCATTCTCTCCCCGGGGCTGCTGGGCGCTTTTGTCCTGCTTGGATTGTTCCCGCTGCTGGCCCGGCGCCTGCTGGACGCTCTCAAGGCCCGCCGGGTGTATGCCGGCTGGACACGCCCGCGACGCTTCTCGCGCAATCTGGTGGTGATCGGCGCTGGGGCCGGCGGGCTGGTCAGCGCCTATGTGGCCGCCGCCGCCCAGGCGCGGGTCACCCTGATCGAGCGCGCGCGCATGGGCGGCGACTGCCTGAACAGCGGCTGCGTACCCTCCAAGGCGCTGATCCGCGCCGCCGAGCAGGCCTATGCCCTGCAGCAGTCCGCCGAAGTTGGCCTGCGCGAGGTCACCGGGCGCGTCGACTTTGCCGCGGTGATGCAGCGAGTCCGCGCAACGATCCGCGCCATCGAGCCGCATGACTCGATCGAGCGCTACACCGCTCTGGGGGTTGAGGTCATCCAGGGCGAGGCGCGCATCACCTCCCCCTGGAGCGTCGAGGTCAACGGCCAGACCCTGACCACCCGGGCGATCATCATTGCCTGCGGCGCCCGCCCGCGCCTGCCGGCGATCCCCGGGCTGGCGGCCATGCAGCCATTGACCTCGGAGACACTCTGGCAGCTCGACACGCCGCCGGCGCGCCTGCTGGTTTTGGGCGGCGGGGCGATCGGCTGCGAGCTGGGGCAGGCCATGCACCGTCTGGGCGTGCCGGTCACCCTGGTCGAGCGGGGCGAGCGCCTGCTGGGCCGGGAGGATGCCGAGGCCAGCCAGGTGCTGCAGGCGCAATGGCAGCGCGAGGGTATCGACCTGCGCCTGTCCCATCAGGCCGAGCGCTTCGAGCAGCGCGGCGCGCAGCGCCTGCTGATCGCCCGGGACCTGCAGCGCGATACCCGGGTGGAAATCCCCTTCGATCAGGTACTGGTCGCGCTGGGCCGCGAGGCACGCCTTGAGGGCTATGGCGTGGAGGCTCTCAAGCTGGCAGTGCGCGCGGACCAGACCCTGGAGACCGATGCCTGGCTGGCCACCCGCTATCCCAATATCTTCGCGGTCGGCGATGTGACCGGCCCGCTGCAGCTCACCCACGGTGCAGCCCACCAGGCCTGGTATGCCAGCTTCAATGCCCTGTTTGGCGATCTGCGCCAGCTGCGCGCCGATTACCGGGTGATTCCGCGGGTGACGTTTTGCGACCCGCCGATCGCGCAGGTCGGTCTCAGCGAGTCGCAAGCCCGCGCGCAGGGACTGGCCTTCGAGGTGACCCGCTACGCGCTGGCCGACCTGGACCGGGCGCTGATCGATGGCCGCCGCGAGGGCTTTGTCAAGCTGCTCACCGCCGCCGACAGCGACCGCCTGCTGGGGGTGACCCTGGTGGGGGCGCGCGCCGATGAACTGATCGCCCTCTACGCCTTGGCCATGCGCCACAACCTGGGCCTTGGCAAGATCCTCGCCACCGTGCACAGCTACCCGACCTTTGCCGAGTCGGCCAAGTACGCCGCCGGCCACTGGCGCCGGACCCATGTGTCGGCCCGCGCCCTGCGCCTGCTGGCCGCCTTCCAGCGCTGGCGGCGCGGGGGCGAACCGGACGTGCAGCAGACCGCTGGCCGCGCGCGGACGCATCGCTCATGAGCACGGCCGCCTTCGATCTGCTGCTGGCCGGTGCCGGACATGCCCATCTGGGCGTGCTGCGCCGCTGGGCACACGGCGCGCGACCTGCCGGACGTATCGCGCTGGTCTGCCATGAGCCACAGGTCTGGTACTCAGGGATGCTGCCCGGGCTGCTGGCCGGGCGCTATCAGCCGGCCGACTGCCGGATCGATCTGCAGGCGCTGTGCCGCGCGGCGGCCGTGACCTGGATCGCGCAGCCGATCCAGGCCCTTGATGCGGCACACACCATCCTGCACCTGGCGGACGGGCAGCACCTGCGGGGTCGCTGGCTGTCGCTGAATGTCGGCGCCCAGCCCCGGGCACCCCGGCAACGGGGTGACACCATGGAGGTGCTGCCGGTCAAGCCGTTCGCCACCTTCCTGCGCGGCTGGCAGCGCTGGCAGCGCGATCCGCAGCCACTGGCGATTCTTGGCGGTGGCGCGGCCGGCGTCGAGCTGGCGCTGGCGCTGGCCCGCCAGGTACCGGCGCTGAGCCTGTTCTGCGGCCATGCCCTGCTGGCAGGCCATCTGCCGGCCCTGCAGCGCCGGGCACGGGCGCACCTGGAGCGCGCCGGCGTGCGCGTGTATGAGCATGGCCGGATCGAGGTCATCGATGGGGATGGTCTGTACAGCGCCGGGCAGCTGGTCTGGCGCGGCAGTCGTCTGCTGCTGGCCAGCGGCCCCGCGCCGCTGGCCTGGCTGCGCCATGCCGCGCTGGAGCGGGCCGAAGACGGCTTCATCGCCATCGACGCCACCCTGCAGAGCCGCTCCCATCCGCAGATTCTGGCCTGCGGCGACTGCGCCAGCCTGGCCGGTGCGCGGCGCAATGGCGTGCATGCGGTGCGTCAGGGGCCGCTACTGGCCGACAATCTGGCGCGCGCCCTCGCCGGACAGGCACTGCGGGCCTATCACCCTCAGCGCCGCACCCTCGCCCTGCTGGCCGATGGCCAGGGCAGGGCGCTGTATGCCTGGGGAAGCCTCGCGGGCGAGGCGCGTCTGGCCGGTTGCCTCAAGGACTGGCTGGATCGGCGCTTCATCCGCCAGCACCGCCCGGCCTGATGCCACGGCGCGGATAGCGCGCTACGCTGCAGGAACAGGCCCTGCTACCCCGCCAGGGCACCAGACCGGCCGCGCGCCACCGGGAGAACGCCATGTCCACACCGATTGCCCCCCTGCTGCAGACCCTGCTCAGTGCCGAACGGGCCGGCACCCTGGTCGCCCGGGAGAGCCTGCGCCAGTGCAGCGACCCGGCCCTGGTGCCGCAGCTGGAGCAGATCCTGGCCGGCGAAGCGGAAAGCTGCCGGCGCCTGCTGACCTGCCTGCAGCACCTGGGCCTTGAGGCCAACCGCGAGGTGGGCGACTTTCATGCGCAGGCGATGGCCATCGAGGATCTTCCGGCACGCCTGGCCTTCATCGATCGCGGCCAGCGCTGGGTGATCCGCCGCCTGCGCGAGGCGCTGCCGACCTGTGACGATCCGCTGCTGCAGCACGAGCTGCAGGAGATCCTGCGCCTGCACGAGCAAAACAGCGGCGCGGGCACCTGAGTCGGCACTGTGCCGCATCGGGCATCGCCCTCACCCGCCGATGCCCAGGCACAGGTACTTGAGCTCCAGGTAGTCGTCGATGCCATAGCGCGAGCCCTCGCGGCCGATCCCCGACTCCTTGATGCCGCCAAACGGTGCCACCTCGGTCGAGATGATCCCCTCGTTGACGCCGACCATGCCGTACTCCAGCGCCTCGCTGACCCGCCAGGCCCGCCCCAGGTCACGGGTATAGAGGTAGGCGGCCAGGCCGTATTCGGTGTCGTTGGCCAGACGGATCGCCTCCTGCTCATCGCGAAAGCGAAGCAGCGGTGCCAGCGGTCCGAAGGTTTCCTCGCGGGCGACCCGCATCGAGGCGGTCACCTCGCCCAGCACGGTCGGTTCGAAGAACTGCCCGCCCAGCGCATGGGGCTTGCCACCGGTCAAAAGACGCGCCCCCTGGGTCAGGGCATCGTCGATGTGTGCCTGTACCTTGGCCAGGGCGCGCGGGCTGATCAAGGGGCCCTGCTGGGCACCCTCGACCTCGGCCGGCGCTACCTTGAGGGCCGCCACTGCCTCGACCAGGCGCTGGCTGAATGCCGCATAGATCCCCTCCTGCACCAGGAAGCGGTTGGTGCAGACGCAGGTCTGTCCGCTGTTGCGGTACTTGGAGGCCAGGGCGCCGGCCACTGCAGCATCCAGGTCCGCATCGTCAAAGACGATGAACGGCGCGTTGCCGCCCAGCTCCATGCTGACCCGCTTCATGGTGGCCGCGCACTGGGCCATCAGCTGCTTGCCCACCGCCGTCGAGCCGGTGAATGACAGCTTGCGTACCAGGGGACTGGTGGTCAGCGCCGCGCCGATCGCCGGGGCGTCGCTGCCGGTCACCACGTTGAGTACCCCGGCCGGTACCCCGGCGCGCCGGGCAAGCTCAGCCAGCGCCAAGGCCGACAGCGGGGTTTCCGCCGCCGGCTTGACCACCACGGTGCAGCCAGCCGCCAGCGCCGGGGCCACCTTGCGGGTGATCATGGCGTTGGGGAAGTTCCAGGGGGTGATCGCGGCGACCACGCCGATCGGCTGACGCAGCACCAGCAGGCGTCGGCCCTGGCGGTCATGGGGGATTACATCGCCGTAGACGCGTCGCGCCTCTTCGGCAAACCACTCGATGAAGCTGGCCCCATAGGCGATCTCGCCACGGCTTTCGGTCAGCGGCTTGCCTTGTTCGGCACTGAGCAGCCGCGCCAGATCCTCCTGATGGGCCATGATCAGGGCAAACCAGGCCCGCAGAATCGTTGCCCGCTCCCGGGCAGTCCGTGCGCGCCAGTCCGCCAGCGCCGCATCAGCGGCGGCAATCGCCTGGAGGGTCTGCGCCTCGCCCAGATCAGCCACTGCCGCCAGCGGACGCTGATCGGCCGGATTGATGACCGGGAAGGTTCTGCCGTGATCGGCATCGACCCACTGGCCATCGATGAAGGCCTGGGTGCGCAGCAGGGTGCTATCGCTCAGTTGCATGACAAGATCCTCGCGGGGCGCAGAAAAGCCAAACCCCTGAAATTCTCCAGGAAAATCAGGGGTCTGGTTCTGTTCAATGGGGGCTGGGTCGCTTGAAAAACCTCTACAGGACGCGCTCATCAAGCCTTGTACGTTTCCTGATTGCTCAGACTCTAGCATTTCACCGGGGCTTGGGCACCGGGTCTGCTCAGTCGGGGCAAGGCCGGATCGAGTGGGGTTTGTGGGGCATGGATCTGTCCTTGAAGTGTCGCTGCCAGCGCGTCAGGCGCCGCGCTCCAGGTTGAGCGCCAGCAGGCGGCGCAGGATCTCCTCGTCGCTCATCTCTGGCGTGTAGTCCGTCCAGCCGTAGGCTTCGGCCACGGCCTTGTCGAGCGTCTTGTGGGCGTTGTCGAGCCAGGCCGGGCGGGCGTTGTAGAGGTTGGTCAGGGTGCGCTTCTTCAGCTCGGCGGCGTGCTCGGGCTTGGCGATGATGCGCTCGGGGTAGCCTTCGACCTGAACCGCCCCGGAAATCCCGGAGGCTCTTTGGTTTGAGTCATGCCGCCAAGGCAGACTCGTCGTCGAG
>CAZFFB010000023.1:0-13318 GCA_964517735.1 uncultured Pseudomonas sp. | reverse complement strand
CCTTGATCCGCGCCAGCAGCTCGCGCGGGTTGAACGGCTTGGCCAGGTAGTCGTCAGCGCCCACCTCCAGCCCCTGGATGCGGCTGTGCTCGTCGCCCTTGGCGGTGAGCATGATGATCGGCACCTGATTGTTGCCCTCGCGCAGGCGCTGGCAAGCCGACAGGCCATCCTCGCCCGGCATCATCAGATCCAGCACCACCAGGTTGAACAGCTCGCGGGCCAGCAGGCGATCCATCTGCTCGACGTTCTCCACCGCCCGCACCCGGAAGCCTTCCTCGTCAAGAAAGCGCTCGAGCAGCCGGCGCAGACGCACATCATCGTCAACGATCAGGATCTTTTCGCCTTCCGGCGCAGTGCTGGCGGTGCTTTGCATGGCAGTCCCCTTATGAATGGGCCGATTATGGCCCAGCGCTGCCGGGCCATTGACCAGCCATTGTTAGCAGATTTTTCGCCCGATACTGCTCAGCGAAACGCGCTGTAGGGCGTCAGCAGCTCGCCGCCCAGCGGCAGGGCGCCCTGCCAGGGCTCGAACAGATAGCGCAGCTGCAGCTGCAGGTAGCTGGGGGCGTAATCCTCACTCCGCTGCCAGTTGAAGCTGCCACCCAGCAGCCAGTGATCGCTCAGGCGCCGCTCCACAAGGGCGGTGGCGCGATAGGACCAGGCTGTCGTGCGGGTACCGGGCCTCAGGTCGAAGTCCGGTGCCGGCCTCTCCACCAGCAGCCCCTCGATCAGGGCGCGCAGCGGATAGTCGCGACTGGCCTCACTGCGCGCCCAGGAGGCCCCCAGCGCGCCCTCCAGCTGCAGCGACCAGTCGGCGCTGCGCCAGGCCTGACTGAGGGACAGGCTGAGGGCGCTGTAGCGCTGCGGACTGTAATAGCCACCCTGCCCCAGGCCATAGCCGCTCAGGTCGCGGTCATAGCGCCAGTGCATGGCCGTCATCCCCAGGCGCAGGCGCTGATCGACCTGCTCGTTGAGGCGGTAGTAATACCCGGCCATCATCCGGGTACGCCGGTTGTCGGCCACCTGCTCGCCCTGCAGCCAGTGCTGGGCAAGATCGGCCCAGAAGCCGTGGGCGTCGCCCTGATCATGACTGAGCCCCAGGGCAAACCCCGTGGCGGTCACCGCGCCCCAGCGCTGGCCGGTGCGCGGATCACGGGCGCCGGCGTAGGAGAGCAGCGAGTTGGCCAGTGGCCGGCGCGAGGCACTCAGGGTCCAGCCGAGGGCGCCCCACTCACCGGAGCGGCTCACTCCGCCCAGCCAGTTGCTTAAGGCAAAGCCCTGCGGACTGCGCCCCAGATCAACCGACCAGCGCGCATCGCTCCAGCCCAGCGCCAGGCTGGTGCCGCGCGCCTGCTCGTGGGTCACCGCACACCCGGCAAGCCCGGGCAGCGCGCAGGTGCCGAACACTTCGCGGTGCCGACCGTCGGCATCTGCAGCAAAACGCCCGGCATCCAGGGCGATCTCCTCGACGCGCAAGAAGCTGCGCCCTCCGGCCTGCGGCCATTCCAGCTGCAAAAGACGCAGATCCTGCTGCAGATCGGACAGGCCTGCGGTGACATCGTCATCGCGCCAGGCATATTCCTGCTGCAGACGCAGGGTCGGATTCTGACGCTGGTAGAGCGCCGCCGCCTCGGCGCGCAGGCTGCTGCGCAGCCAGTCGTCCTCGGCGCGGGGACGGGTGGCGCGGGTCAGGGCCCGGTCATCGCGCCCCTGGCCTGCAGGGGGGGCTGCCAGCACGCCGGCATCCTGCAGGCCACGGGCGTACAGATCGAGCGCCTGCTGCGGCGCATGCGGGGCCTGCAGGCGGGCCGCATCACGCCACAGCTGCGGCTCGCCTCCCTCAGCCGGTAGCGCCTCGATCAGCGGCAGCGCCCGCTCAGCATCGCCCAGCGCCAGCCAGGCCTCGGCGCTGCGCCGGCGCAAGGCCGTGGCGCTGGCCGGCAACGCGGGTATGCGCTCCAGCGTGGCGCGGGCCGCCTGGCGCTGACCGGCCGCCAGCTGCTGCCCGACCTGCGCCAGCAAGGCCTCGGCACGGGCCAGCAGCTGGCGCTCGGCCAGACGGGCATCCAGAGCCTGCATGTCGGCACTCCAGTCCTCGCGCGGAACCCGCTGCAGGCTGGCCCGCGCCTCGGCATCGCGGGTCTGGGCTGACAGGTACAGGGCATGGGCATAGCGGGCGGCGGGCACCTGTCCCTGCCTGCGCAAGAGGTCGGCAAACAGCTGATCGGCCTCCTCGGTCCGCCCGGCAACCTGCAGGCGATCGCCAAGGCGGTGGGTCAGCCAGGGGTCGTCCGGTTTCAGGGCGCGTGCCCGGGCCAGCACCTGCCGCTCGCTAGCCGCATCGCCGCGTCCCTGCAGCGCATCGGCCTCCTTGAGCAGGGCATCGACCCGCAGATCACGCAGGGTATCGGCAAACGGCGAGCGCAGCCGCTCGGGCAGACGCTCAAGAAAGGCCAGCGCCCGCTCGGGTGACTGCGCCTGGTACAGGCGCAGCCAGCCACGCAGCACCTGTTCATCCTCGGGGGCCAGGCTGCGGGCTTGGCGCAGCAGCCGCTCGGCGCCCGGATAGTCCTGCTGCAGGATCCGCACGTTCGCCTGCCCCACCCAGGCCGCGCTCTCCTGAGGCTGCAGGGTGCGGGCCTGCATGAACAGGCGGTGCGCCTGCGGCAGATCCTGCCGGGCGAGGTGCTGCTCGGCCTGCCCGATCAGCGCCCAGTAACGGGCCACGGCCTGCAGGGAGAACCAGCGACTGAGCCGGGAGAGGTTCTGCTCGCTCTGGTGGGCGATCGCAAAGGCGCGCTGCGCCTCGTCGTGACGCCCAAGCCGCATCAGCGCCAGCCCCAGCGCGCCCTGTACGACAGGCTCGCGGGGCAGGCTGCGCGCAGCGCGTTGCAGGGCCTGCAGCGCGGCCGGCACCTGATCCTGCGCCAGCAGGGCCTCGCCGCGCAGCAGGGCCTGCCAGGCCGGATCAGCCAGTTGCTGGCGGACCTGCGCCTGTTGCTGACGCGCCTCGGCGACAAGGCGCGAATCGGGGTAGCGGTGCATGAAGGCCTCCCAGCGCCGTGCCGAGGTGGCACTGAGCGGCTGCTCCTGCAGGTACTGGAACTCGCGCTCGGCAGCCCTCTGGCGAGCCTCGGGATGCTCGGCCAGCACCTGCAGCTGATCCAGCGCCTCCTGCTCGCGCGCCTCGGCGAACAGCAGATCGGCCAGCAGCAGGCGCAGTGCCGGATGCTGCGGATAGTCCGCCACCAGCGCCTGCAGCCCCGTCAGCACCGCAGGGCGCTGCCCCTTCAGCTGGGCACGCAAGCGCCAGTACTCCAGTGCCCGCTCGATGCCCGGCCACTGGCCGGCAAACAGGGTCTCCAGCGCCTGCACGGCCTCGGCCGGCGCCTGCACGGCCTGCTGACGGATGGCCCGCAGCTGCGCCTGTCCTTCGGCACTGGCCAGCTGCAGCTGCAGCCTTGCCGACTGCCAGAGCGGCGAGCCTGCGGCCACCTGCTGCAACTCGGCCAGCCAGCGGGCGGCCACCTCAGGCTGATCACGGCGGATCGCCTGACGCATTCGGGCGGCCAGCACCTCGGGATGCCAGGCATCGCGCTGTTGCAGGCGCACCAAGGCGCTGTCGAGCAGATCATCACGCCCGAGCGATTCGGCAAGCCGGATCTGGTCCAGCAGCCAACTCTGGGGGTCGGCCGGTGGTGGCGTCTGCGCCAGCGTCAGGGCCGGCCATAGCGCCGCGCAGCACAGCAGCGTTCTCAGTCGGGACATACACCCTCCTGCCAGGCGGGCTGCAGGCGGCCCGCTGCATCAAAGCGGAACAGCCCGCGGTCCCAGCCCTCGCCAAACAGGCGCAGCATCTGCTCGTAATAAGCCGTGGGGGCCGCTGGCGTGGCGGCCAGTCTGGCACGCTGCACGCGCAGAGCCGCCGGTGCCTGTGCGGCCAGCAGCGGCAGCAAGGCCGCAGAAAACCCGGCAGGCCCCAGCCCCTGGGCCTGCCCGGTGGCGGCATCGATGCGCTCAGGCGGTGCCCCGCGCTCAGCGGTCAGCCGGGCCATCGGCGCCAGCTGGCTCAGCAGCGCCTGCCGCTCCGGCGCCTCGGCCGCCAGCATGCCCAGCCACAGGTAGACACGAATGGCATCGTAATCCCCCTCATGGCCGTATTCGGGGTCGGCCGCCGGCTGCCCTGTGCGCTGCCAGAGCAGCCAGTCGGGCACCAGCCCCTGCGGCGCGCTCAGGCGCAGCAGCCGGCGGGTGTTGGCCTCAAGCTCGGCCCAGATGCTGCCCTCCAGGGCAAAACGGGCCAGCAGCTGGGGCGGCAGGTAGCTTGGATTGAGCCGCCAGCCCTGCGCGGATTCAAAGTCGATATCGCCCGGCAGCAACATCAGCCCAAGCCCCGGCAGAACCCGCACGGTCTGTGCGGCGCTGCGCCAGAGCAGATCAAGGCCAAGACGCCGATAGTCCTCGCGCTGCCAGAGGCGTCCCGCCTCCAGCAGGCTGTAGGCGATCCACAGGTCGGAGTCGCTGGCGTTATTGCGATCGAGTACCTGCCAGCGACCATCATCAGCCCGCCCCCATAGCCAGGCGGGCAGGCGCTGCGTCAGATCGCCCTCGGCCAGGTTGTTCTCTGTCCACTGCAGAAGATGGGCGAAGGTTGCGCGGTCATCGGCGGCCAGGGCAAAGAACAGGCCGTAGGACTGCCCCTCGGAGGTGGTGATCTGGCGCGGCGAGGAGGCATCGATGATGCGCCCCTCCTCGCTGAGCAGATGGCGCTTGGCCTGCTCCCAGGCCGGCCAGCTACAGCGGGCCGCCTCGGCCGTCTCCACCAGGGTCAGCAGCAGGGCGATCAGCAGCACGCGCATGACTCATCGCTCCTCGAGCCGCCGCCGGGCCACCGCCCGCAGCAGACGCCAGACCAGGAAGCTGCCCAGCACCACCACCAGCACCGCCAGCAGCGCCAGCCACAGCGGCTGCGCCGCCAGGTGGAACCACACCAGCCACCACCAGGGCAGCTCGCCCACGTAATAGGGCTCGCCGACCGTCTGGCTGACCACCCCGCTGCTGCGGATCAGCGCCAGCGAACCACGGATCTCAGCGCGCCGGGCCGGGTCGGCCAGCGCCTCCTGCAGCAAATGGTGCTCGGCGTCACTGTCCGCCAGCAGGGCCACCAGGCTGTGCTGCGGGTAAAGCGGCGACTGCAGCCCGACCACCGCGGCCAGCGGCGCCGCGGCGCTCAGGGTCACTGCGGTACTAGCCACCGTCTGCGGCTCACTGAGTGGCGTGCGCGGCGGAGCACCGGCCAGCAGGTGATCGGCCAGGCCCTTTTGCAGCGGCAGCACACCCGCCGCCTGCAGGGCCGCCGGCCACTGCCCGAGGATCAGCAGATCCGCCGGTTCAGCACTGGCCACCGCCCAGTCGTCGAACAGCTGCACGGCAAACGCCGGATAACCGATCCGCGCACCCAGATGACCGAACACTTCCAGCAAACTGGTCAGCGACGCCTCGCCCTGCTCGGCCGGCACCAGCATGCGGGTAGCGCTCAGATCGGCCATGCGACTGAACGGGTAGGCACTGCCGGCAAATGCGGCCAGATCGGGCATCGCCATGTAATGGTGGTAGCCGGAGAGATCAATGCTGGAATCCTCATCGATCGCGCCATAGACACTGGCCGGCAAGACCGTCTGGCAGCGATCCTGCTGGCTGCTGCCGACGCTGGCGGCAAAGCTGAACTCAAAGCTCAGGCGGTTGCTGGCACCGACCTTGAGCGAGGGGATCGACAGGCGCTCGTTCTCCCCGCTGCCCTGGCGGTCGCTCAGCCCCAGACGCAGCTCATCCAGCGCCCCGCGCTGCTCGCGGCTGCGCAGCGGCAGGCTGTCGATGAACTGCTCATTGATCCGCACGGTCAGCCGCGACTCGTCACCGCGCTCATTGGCGGTGAAGCGGTACCGGGTGCTCAGCGGAATGCCCTGATTGCGCCAGACGAACAGATCCGGCGGCAGGGTGATGTCCAGCGTAACTGGCGGTGGTAGCAGGCCGCTGACCTGCAGCTGCTGCGGGTAATCGATCAGCTCGCCCAGGCGCACCGGACGATCGACCGGCGCCCAGTTCGGCGCATCATACGGCCGGCGAACCGGCAGCGCCGGCAGCTCGCCCACCTCGACCCGTGCGCCGCGCAGCAGCGGCGTGCCCAGCGCCAGCGCCGTGACCGCGCGCTGCAGATCCGCACTGTCGCGCCCGCGGATCAGCAGCAGGCTGGCATAGGGACTCTCTGGGTGCGCCACCCGCTCGATCACCGGCCCGCTCACATCCGGGAAGCGCTGGCGATCGGCCAGCAGGGCCGGACGACGCGCATTGGTGGCAAACACCACCGCATGCTGGGGCGGCCGGTCCAACGCGACCTCCGGCAGGCGATCCAGCAGCACCGGAAAGCGCGCGCCGCGCCAGTCGCTCAGGCTGCCGAAGTAGGAGGCGAGGATCGCCGCCGCCTGCCGCTCGGCCAGCGGCACGTCGGCGGCGAACAGCATCGGCAGCTCCAGCGCGCGGTTGTCACGCGCATCAAAGAGCGGCGCCGGGAAATGCGCCAGATCCTGCGTGGCCGGCAGCGCCTGCTCGGTCAGCTGCAGGGTGCTGCCCTGCCCAAGACTCAGCCACAGCGCCGTGCTGGCCGGATCTTCGCAGCGCTCGCGGTAATGGCCGACGAACTCCACCCGCAGGCGGTTGAAATCAGCAAACAGCCGCGCATCCAGGGTCAGTTGCCGGCGCTGCGGCTCGCCAAGCGCCGCGGACTGCGCGTCCACCGCCGGCAACACCCCCATCAGGCGGTCGTTGAGGTAGACCCGCAGGTGCGACAGATCTGCCAGCAGCGCTGGCGAGGGATGGTACTCAAGCATCAGGGTGGCCGCGGTCACCACGCGGTCACGGCGCAGCGGCAGCTCCAGCTGCACGCTGTTGCGGATGCCCAGCAGCACATCCCCGGACTGACCAAGCTCGGCCAGGCTATAGCGCTGCGTCCAGGACGGGGCTGCTGGCATGGTCGCTGCCGGCGGTACGGCGGGGGGCGCGGCCAGATCGGCCAGCGCTGGCAGGACAACGGCCAGCAGCAGACCAAGGCCGGCCATCCAGGGCGTGAGGGTTCGCATCATGGCTCGGTCACAACTCGCGAAGGGGAAGAAGGGGTCGGGCGTGGCAACAGGCTGGCAATCCCAGCGAACAGGTACTGCAGCGCACGGTACAGGGGCCGCAGCGGCGCGGGCAGATGCTCCAGCAGACGCGCATAGCCGCGCACCCCCAGGGCCAGCACATCAAAGAGGCTGCGCAGCGGCCGCTCGGGCGCGTGCTCATCGCCCCAGTTCAGCCAGGCATCGGCACGGGCGAAGGTGCATTGCACCAGATCGATCTGCTGCTGCAGATCCAGTCCGTCAAAGCGCAGCCCAATGTGCTGACCGGCGCAGCGGCTGACCTGCCCGGGGAAGGCAAATTCGCGGCTGCCGCGCCGCAGCAGCAGCCAGACCTGGCTGTCAACCGGCAGGCTCAGGCTCTGCGCAAGGCTCAGACCGGCACCGCCACTGGAATAGTCGACCAGACGGGCCTGCAGCAGGTGGCCATCGGGCAGGCGCAGGGCCGCCGGCAGATCGGCCTGCACCCGGTGATTCTGGCGCACCTGGCGCACTTCGGCGGCCACCGCCAGGGCCCCGCCGATGATCAGCAGGTTGTAGCACACCCACAGCAGGCTGATCAGCACGGTGCCGGCCTCATCAACAGACCCGTAGCGCAGCCGCCAGAACGCAAAGCCCAGCCCGACGACATTCAGCAGCGCCAGCAGCAGGTAAGGCCTGGCGATGCGCCAGTCGAACTGGTTGTCCTCCATCAGGCCGCCCTTGGCGGTGACGTTGAACTTGCCCTTCCTGGGTGCGAACAGCGCCACCGTGGTCGGCCAGGCGATGTACCAGGCCAGCACCGTCTCGTAGACCTCGCCCCAGAAGCTGTGGCGAAACGCACCCTGCATCCGTGAGTTGGCCAGACTGGCATGCGCCATATGGGGCAGGACATGCATCAGGATCATCAGCGGCGGTGCGTAGATGATGTAGGCATGCAGCAGCAGGAAGGCCAGCGGCGCGGTGAGGAAGATCAGCCGCGGCAGGCCGGCGAGAAAATGCAGCATGGCGTTGGCGTAGCAGATGCGCTGGAAGAAGCTCAGTCCGCGCCCGAGCAGCGGGTTGTCGGTACGAAAGATCTGCGCCATGCCGCGCGCCCAGCGGATGCGCTGACCGATATGCGCCGAGAGGCTCTCGGTGGCCAGCCCCGCGGCCAGCGGAATGCGCAGGTAGGCGGAGTTCCAGCCCTGACGGTGCAGGCGCAGCGCGGTGTGGGCGTCCTCGGTGACCGTCTCCACGGCGAAGCCGCCGATCGAGTCGATGGCGGCGCGGCGCAGCACCGCGCAGGAGCCGCAGAAGAACGCTGCGTTCCACAGGTCGTTACCCTCCTGCACCAGGCCGTAGAACAGCTCGCCCTCGTTGGGCCGGCGGCGGAAGGTGCCAAGGTTGCGCTCGAAGGGGTCGGGGGAGAAGAAGTGGTGCGGGGTCTGCACCAGTGCCAGCTGCGGATCCTTGAGGAACCAGCCGACGGTGAACTGCAAGAAGGCGCGTACCGGCACATGGTCGCAGTCAAAGATCGCCACCAGCTCGCCGTCGATCTTCGTCAGCGCGTGGTTGAGGTTGCCGGCCTTGGCGTGCGTGTTGTCGGGGCGAACGATGTAGCCGACCCCGACCTCGGCGGCGAACGCCCGGAAGGTCTCGCGGCGGCCGTCGTCGAGGATGTGGATGCGCAGCCGGTCGGCCGGCCAGTCGATGCCCAGCGCCGCGTACACGGTGTTGCGCACCACGCTCAAGTCTTCGTTATAGGTGGGAATCAGTACATCGACCGTCGGCCAGCACGCACAATCGGCAGGCAGCGGCGCGGGCTTGCGCCCCAGCGGCCAGCTGGTCTGCAGGTAACCGAACATCAGCACCAGCCAGGCGTAGCTCTCGGCGGCCAGCAGGATCATCCCGCAGGTCAGATCCAGCGGCGTATCCCAGTTCAGGGTCGCGCTGTAGCGCCACCACAGGTAGCGGCAGGAGGCGATGACCGAGAGCAGGATCAGCAGCAGCGCGGCAAAACGACCCGACTGACGACGGATCAGCAGGGCTAGCCCCCAGAGCAGCGTCACGAACAGCAGCTGCGCTTCTACGCCGAAGGGGGTGGTGATGCACAACCAGGCCAGCAGCACCGCCAGAGCGCCCAGACTGACCAGCAGCAGCTGCCGCAGCCGCTGGGGCAGACGGGCGATCACGCGCTCGGCCCGCTGCCACGGCATGCCCCGGCGCCGCCGGTGGGCGTCGGCGGCGCCCAGAGCCGGTTCAGGCCGGCGTGGCAGGCGATGTGGCGGCGCCTCGCGCACCAGCAGCATCCAGAGTGCCTGCAGCACATGCCGCAGCCCATGGTGCGCACGCAGCCCAGGCCCGTGGGCGACAAAGCGCTGACGGTACTGCGCCAGCAGGGCCTGCCAGTTGGGTGCCTCAAGGCGCAGCAACAGCGCCGCCAGCAGGCCAAGCAGCGCGCCGAGCAGCGCCAGCAACGGCCCGGCCCCCTGCTGGCGCAGGGTGCGGTAATGCCAGGGCAGACAGCCGAACAGGAGGCGATTCATGCCGGTGCTCCGGGAGCAGGCTCGCCGCGCGCCCGAGCCGCGCGCGCCAGACACCAGGTGGCCAGGCTGCGCAGATCCTCGGCAAACAGGCTGTCCGGTGCATGGGCTTGCAGCAGCTGCCGGGTGGCCAGGGCCTCGCGCACCGCCTCGTCCTCGTGCAGGCATGACGGCACCAGACAGTCCTGCAGATGCGTCTGCCACAGCAGCCACAGATCCTGTGACAGGCGGCGGGTCGGATCGTAGCGGTTGACCAGCAGCCACTCGTGCGCGGCCAGCGACTCCTGCAGGCGCAGATGGCAGGCCGGATCAGCCTCGATGACCCGCAGGTGCAGATCCGCCACCAGGCTGCCGGCATGCCCGGGCCAGTGCAGGGGCAGATCACAGACAACCCAGTCGATCGACGCGGGCAAGTGGCGCAGGCGCGTCGTCCAGTCACCGGGGCGGGCCTGCAAGTCCTGCTCCAGCTGCAGGCGCTGCGCCCCGCTCAGCGTGCCATACGGCAGCAGGTGCAGGCCGGGCTGCAGCCGCCAGGCACAGTCGCGCCAGTCCGCCCCCTCAAGTTCAGCACAGGCCCAGCCCTCAAGCGGGCCGGCCGGCAGGGCTGCGTGATGGCGCAGCAGCCCGGCGGGATCCAGCTCAAGGATCAGCACCCGCTGCCCAAGGGCGTGCAGCGCCTGCGCAAGACCTGCAACCAGCGAGGTGACCCCGACACCGCCGCGCAGCCCCTGCAGCGCCAGCAGGCACGGCCCAGGCCCCAGATGCATCGGTGGCGTCGTCGTCTGTGGCAGGGTGAGGGGCAACCATGGCCAGCGCTGCGACAGTTGCGCCAGGGCGCGGCGGGCGGCCAGATCGGCGTAGGGCAGCGCGCTGAGGCCAAGGGAGCGGCGTACAGCGTCCAGATCATCAGCGGCCATCCGTCCCTCCCGCAGCGCCCGGATAAGGCTGCCAGGCACTCCCCTCCTGCACCCGCAGAGAGTCCGTGCCGGCCGGTGCCGAGCCGTCCGAGACGGCCTGCACGCTCACCGGCAAGGCCGACGACCAGAAGGCGGGTGCCGGCAGCTCCAGTGCAGCCAGCCACAGCAGGCCAGCCAGCGAGAGGCTGGTCAGTCGCAGCCACGGCGCCAGCAGGTAGTAGCCCAGCCCCCCCCAGCGCGATGGCCCCCAGCGTGTACGCATCCAGCCGCTGCCCGGCCTGCTCCAGCAGCTCATCGATCGAGAGATTCTGCACGCTCGCCAGCACCGCCAGGTGCTCAAGCGCCGGCAACGGACTTTCCTGATAGAGCAGCGCCAGCGCCGCCGGGACAGCCAGCAGGGTCCGCAGACGCGCCGGCCAGACCGTCAGTGGCAGCAGCAGCACGGCTGCCAGCAGCAGATTGGGCAGCACGCTCAGCACCAGACTGCCCTGCCAGGCGAGCAGCAGCTTGGCGAGAAAGTACAGGTTCCAGTGCCCAAGCCCTGACCAGCGGCCCCGCATCCCAGCCAGCATCATTGATCACCTCGGCGGCGGCGCGGATAAAAGCGCAGATGGCGCGATGGCAGTGCCCGCGCCAGCAGACGCCCCAGCTCACGCAACATGGCCGGCAGCAGCAGGCCGACCACAAGACCCAGCGCGGCGCCACTGAGCAGCAGGTACAACGCTTGCCCGTGCGTCATGCCGAGACCTCGGCGCTGTCCAGACGCACCCGCAGCGGCCGCAGCCGTGTGCCGGCTGCCGCTACCCGGGCGGTGTCCGGGCTGTTTTCGGGCGTCGCTGTGCTCGCGGTGTCAGGGATCGAAAGATCGGCGGGCGCCGCCTGGCGGGGAATGCTGCGACTGTCCTCCAGCCGCTCATGGGCGATGAACAGCTCCCGCCAGGCCAGACGAAAGATGTTGTCGAGGGCGCTCTCCAGCATGCTGGGCAGGCGCCAGCCCCGGTACCGGCACAAGGCGCAGCAGCAGGTGGCTGACTTCAGCCTGGCGGGCCTGTGCCAGCAGATGATCCACCGTCCGGCAGAAATCCTCGGCGGCAAGCAGTCCGCGCACCGCCGGTGGCTGCAGCTGGCGCAGGGCGAGCGCAAAATCATCGGGCAGCGTGCGATTCCAGACCTGCCCCTGCAGGCTGTCCAGCAGGGTCAGAAAGCGCGGGAGTGGCGTGCCGCAAGGCACGATCAGCGAGGCGCCGCAGCTGAGCAGCAGCTGCTCGTCCAGATAGCGCAGGCAGGGCGACAGCTCGCGCACGACAATCTTCAGGGCATTGCCGCGCAGGCGGCGCAGCCGGTACAGCTGGGCCGCCTGCGCACCAACGGCTTCGTTGCTGTCGATGGCCAGCATGACGCTGGCAGCGCTAGACTGCAGCGCGGCGGCCATCAGCGCGTCCTCATCATCAAACAGTTGCCAGTGCTCGGACAGCGCCGGTGCCCCCTCGAGCACGGCACGCATGGCCAGGCACCGCTGCAGATCCCCAGCGGCCGGATCAGCGGTGCTGACGCTGTCCTGCGCCCTGGCAGCCAGCTGCCCCTCCACCTCCCACAGCGCCACCTCACTGCGAGCACAGACGCCCAGCGGGTGATGCCAGAAGTGCAGCAGATACTGCAGGCTGCCACGGGCACGGTACAGCTGTACCAGCCCGCCCAGGTCGGCATTGCCGGGCAGCAGGCGGCTGCTCAGGCGGTGCGGTGCGCCATAGGCAAGGATCAGCAGGGTGCAGTCGCGCGCGCCGAGCCAGGCGCCCATCTGCCGGCACCAGTGCTGCAGCTGCGCATCGCTGAAACCTTCAAAGGCTGTGGTCGGCGCCAGCAGTACCAGCAGCTGCCGGCGTGGTGCGCAGCGCCGCTGCAGATCCCGCGCCAATACTCGCAGCGCCGCCTGCAGGTCGCGATCGATGATCTGCACCGGCCACAGCTCGCCGGGACCGGCATCGGCCGGCAGGCTGTCCAACACCGGCTGCGGATGACCGGCGGCATCAAGCAATATGACGCGCTGCTCGACCGACAACCCGGCCAGCAGCTGGCCGCACAGCTGCACCGCCGTCTCGCGCTGCTCGCTATTGAGCCAGTAGAGGGCGCCAGACTGCATCTGCCGCCATTCGTCCGGCAGGCCGGGGATCATCAGGGAAAAGTTGCTCACACGCCCGACTCCTTGTCGTCGCAAAACCCGCGCCGGCACCCCCGCGGCCCGAGCGGATCCGGCCATGCAGGTCAGCCGCCGCACCGGTCGCAGCTGTCGAGTAACGAACATAGCATCCGCCACCGCAGAGCGGCACTGCCCGGCAGGCGCCGGTGCGCCAGGGCGCAACACCGCTGCCCATCAGCGGCAGCCTGTCGACAAAAACCTGTCAATTAGAAACCCCAAGACCACACTCATCAACAAGAAGTCACATTTCAGTCGCTGCCAATAGGTCTATGGCGACGGCCCGCCAACGCCATGGCGTCCGCACGGATCCCGGCGCGGCGCGCAAAACTGCTAATCTGCTGCCCTTTGCCGCCGCGTGCGGCTTCATTGTGCAGTTGCAGGAAGTTTCATGGACCGCATCAACGCCCGCATCGCCGAGGAACTCGGCGTCCGCCCGCAGCAGGTCGCCGCCGCCGTGGCGCTGCTCGACGAAGGCTCCACCGTGCCCTTCATCGCCCGCTACCGCAAGGAAGTCACCGGCAGCCTCGA
>CAZFFB010000022.1:0-13323 GCA_964517735.1 uncultured Pseudomonas sp. | reverse complement strand
CCTCGACATGGTCGCGGTAGCTGATCAGGCGGAACTGGCCCAGCTCGCTGTCCAGCGTGCGTTCAAAGAGGCGCTCGACCGTCTGCTCATGGACCAGGCGGTAGTGGATCAGGTCAGCGATGGTGCCGATCTTGATGTCATGCTCGGCGGCGAACTTTTCCAGCTCCGGGCGACGGGCCATGCTGCCGTCGTCGTTCATGATCTCGCAGATCACCCCGCTGGGCTGGAAACCGGCCATGCGCGCCAGATCGCAGGCCGCCTCGGTGTGGCCGGCCCGCGCCAGCACCCCGCCCGGCTGGGCCATCAGCGGGAAGATATGTCCGGGGCTGACGATGTCGGCAGCCACCGCATCACGGGCCGCGGCGGCCTGCACGGTGCGCGCGCGGTCAGCGGCGGAGATCCCGGTGGTCACCCCTTCGGCGGCCTCGATGGACACGGTGAACTTGGTACCAAAGCCCGAGCCGTTGCGCTGCACCATCAGCGGCAGGCCAAGGCGCTCGCAGCGCGCCCGATCCATCGGCATGCAGATCAGCCCGCGGGCGTGCTTGGCCATGAAGTTGATGTCTTCGGGCCGCACGCATTCGGCGGCCATGATCAGGTCGCCCTCGTTTTCGCGGTCCTCGTCATCCATGAGGATGACCATCTTGCCCTGACGGATGTCCTCGATCAGGTCGGCGATGTTGTTCAGTGCCATGCGGACGTCCTCACTTGTTCAGGTAGCCGTGTTCGGCGAGAAAACTGGCGGTGATGCCGGAGGTGGCAGGCTCGGCGGCCTGCTCGCCCATCAGCAGACGCTCCAGGTAGCGGGCCAGCAGATCGACTTCGAGGTTGATCCGACGCCCGGCCTGATAGTCGGCCATGATGGTTTCCTGCAGGGTGTGCGGGACGATGGTCAGCTCGAATTCAGCGCCGTGCACCGCGTTGACGGTCAGGCTCACGCCATCGATGGTGATCGAGCCCTTGAAGGCAATGTACTTGGCCAGCTCGCGCGGGGCGCGCACGCGAAACTGGATCGCGCGGGCGTTATCGGCGCGCGAGATGATCTCGCCCACCCCATCGACATGCCCGCTGACCAGATGGCCGCCCAGGCGGCTGGTCGGGGTCAGCGCCTTCTCAAGGTTGACCCGCGTGCCGACCTTGAGGTCGACAAAGGCGGTACGGGTCAGGGTCTCGCGGCTGACGTCAGCCCAGAAGCCGTCGCCGGGCAGCTCTACTGCGGTCAGGCAGATGCCGTTGACCGCGATGCTGTCGCCAAGCTTCACGTCGCAAAGGTCGAGCTTGCCGGTGGCAACGTAGACGCGCACGTCGCCGCCCTTGGGGGTCATGGCACGGATGCTGCCGATGGCTTCGATGATGCCGGTAAACATCAGACGCGCCCTCCGCAGCAGCTAAAGGAAACATGCATGGTCGAACTCCTGTTTTGGTCAAAAACAGGGCGCTGGACAGATAGGGACGGCACAGACGCGGCAAATGCGCGCCGTGGCCTGCATCCCGCTCTCTCTCATCCGGACTGTAACCGTCGGCTCCGGAATCGCACCGGATCTGCTGACCCTGCCGCCGGAGGCGTCAGGCGCTCGCGGGCTGGGCGCTGTGCGCCATCACCGCCGGTGGGGAATTGCACCCCGCCCTGAGAACGTCGCGGCCAGACAGCCGCGCCGGGCTTTGTACCATATTTGCCGGCGCCCTGCAGACCGCGCGCAGAGCCGCGCCCCGTCAGGCCGGATGGGCGATGATCAGCCAGTCCGTACCCACCGCACGGATTGCGCGGATGTTCAGCGCCGGCGCCTCGCTCATCCGCTCCAGTGGCCAGTCGAGCAGCGGCCGGGCGCTCGAGCCGAGCAGTTGCGGGGCCATGAAGATCCGGTATTCATCGACCAGCCCGGCGCGGGCGAAGGCACCGGCCAGACGCGGGCCGGCCTCGACCAGCAGCTCGTTGATCCCGACGGCCGCCAGCTCAAGCAGCAGCAGGGGCAGATCGACATGCCCGTCCGTGCCCGGCAGGCACAGCAGGCGATGACCTTCGGCCTGATAAGCCGCGCTGCGCCCCTCGTCCTCGCTGCAGATCACCAGCGCGGGACCGGCCTTGAAGAATGCGGCCGACAGCGGTACGCGCAGCTGGCCGTCGATCAGCACACGCAGTGGCGGGCGGGCCGCGGCCAGCGCCGCCTGCGCGGCGTCCACGCCCAGCTCGTCCGGCCGCACGGTGAGCCGGGCGTTGTCGCACAATACGGTATCGGCACCGGTGATGATCGCGCTGGAGCGGGCGCGCAGGCGCTGCACGGCGGCGCGCGCCGGTGCACCGGTGATCCACTGACTTTCGCCGCTGGCCATCGCGGTACGCCCATCAAGGCTCATCGCCAGCTTGACCCGCACATACGGCAGACCGCGCTCCATGCGCTTGATGAAGCCCGGATTGAGCGCCCGCGCCTCAGCCTCCAGCACCCCGCAGGTCACGGCGATGCCGGCGGCCTCAAGCAAGGCCTGGCCGCGCCCGGCGACCTGTGGATTGGGATCCTGCATGGCCGCCACCACCCGCGCCACGCCAGCCGCGACCAGCGCCTCGGCGCACGGCGGGGTGCGGCCGTGGTGGCTGCAGGGCTCAAGGGTCACGTAGGCGGTGGCGCCGCGTGCCCGCACACCGGCCTGGCGCAGGGCGTGGACTTCGGCATGCGGCTCGCCGGCACGCACGTGCCAGCCTTCGCCGACCACCTCACCGCCTGCCGCGACGATCACGCAGCCGACCCGCGGGTTGGGATGGGTGGAAAACAGGCCGCGCCGCGCCAGTTCGAGCGCACGGGCCATGTGGGCCTGATCACAGGCCGCAGGGGAATTGTGCATGGGATATCAGCCCTTGACGGGATCGCGGGACAGGCGCTCGATTTCCTCGCGGAACTGGTCGAGATCCTGAAAATGCCGGTACACCGAGGCGAAGCGGATATAGGCCACTTCATCGAGCCGGCGCAGCTCGTCCATCACCAGCTCGCCGACCACCCGTGAGCGCACCTCGCGCTCGCCGGTGGCGCGCAGCTTGTGCTTGATATGGGCGATGGCCTCCTCGAGGCGCTCGACACTGACCGGACGCTTCTCCAGCGCGCGCTGCATGCCGGCACGCAGCTTGTCCTCGTCAAAGGGCTGGCGCACGCCGTCGGACTTGATCAGCCGCGGCATCACCAGCTCGGCGGTCTCAAAGGTGGTAAAGCGCTCCTGACAGGCCAGGCACTCGCGGCGCCGACGCACCTGCTGACCCTCGGCGACCAGCCGGGAGTCGATGACCTTGGTGTCGTGGGCGCCGCAGAAGGGACAGTGCATGATGGCTCGATCGACAGGGGGAGGAAATGAGGCACTCATGGTACCCCACGGCATCGGCAAGACAAACGCCGTCACCACCCCGCTGCCCGGCGCGGCGATCTGCAGCACCGATCGTACTGTGCCGGTGGCCACGCCGAGGCCCTTGCTTCTGCAATGGATCGCCCCCACTTATGCTGTCTGCCCCTGTTCCCGTGCGTGCCTGCCACGCGCCTGCTGCGAGAGCCCCATGAGCGCCACTCCGTACATCTTCGACGTCACCGACGCCAGCTTCGAGCAGCTGGTGATCGAAAATTCCTTCCACAAACCGGTCCTGGTGGATTTCTGGGCCGAGTGGTGCGCGCCCTGCAAGGCGCTGATGCCGCTGCTGGCGCGCATCGCCGACGACTACCAGGGTGAGCTGCTGCTGGCCAAGGTCAATTGCGACATCGAGCAGGACACGGTGATGCGTTTTGGCATCCGCAGCCTGCCCACCGTGGTGCTGTTCAAGGACGGTCAGCCGGTGGACGGCTTTGCCGGCGCCCAGCCTGAATCGGCGATCCGCGCCCTGCTCGCCCCCCACGTGGCAGAGCCGGCCACGCCGCAGACCGATCTGCTGGCCACCGCCCGCGAGCACTACGCCGCCGGCGAGCCGGCCAGCGCCGAACAGCTGCTCAAGCAGCTGCTCAGCGAGGACAACCAGAACGGCGCCGCGCTGATTCTCTATGCCCGCTGCCTGGCCGAGCGTGGCGAGCTGGGCGAGGCCGAGCTGGTGCTGGATGCCGTCCAGGGGGACGAGCATCGCCAGGAGCTGGCCGGCGCCCGAGCCCAGCTGACCTTCCTGCGCCAGTCCCTCGACCTGCCGGAGGCCGCCCTGCTCAAGAGCCGGCTGGCGCAAGACGGCAGCGATGACGAAGCCGCCTTCCAGCTGGCCATCCACCAGCTGGCCCGCCAGCAATACGAGGCGGCGCTCGACGGCCTGCTGCGGCTGTTCATCCGCAACCGCAGCTACGCCGACGATCTGCCGCGCAAGACACTGGTGCAGGTGTTTGATCTGCTGGGCAACGAGCACCCGCTGGTCGGCACCTACCGTCGCAAGCTGTATCAGGCCCTGTACTGATCCTGCCCCTGTGTGGTTGTAGGTCGGGCGGCGCTTTGTTACAAGATAACGCCCGCCCACCCCTTCGGAGTCGCCATGCGTCTGCTGCTGTCTGCCCTGCCCCTCATCCTGCTGCCACTGAGCGCCCTGGCGGCCGATCATGGCCATGCGCACGGACATGACCATGCACACGCGCCCGCCGCGGCGAGTGCTGCGGCCGACACACCGATGGCGGCAAGCCTTGGCAGCCATCAACACGGCATCGCCCAGCTGGACGTGGTCCTGGACGGGGACGAGCTGCTGATCGACTGGCACACCCCGGCCGCCAACCTGCTGGGCTTCGAGCATGCGCCGCGCAGCGCCGCCGAGCACCAGGCCCTCCGGCAGCTGCGCGAGACGCTGCAGGAGGGCGCCACGCTGTTCGCCCTGCCCGCCGCGGCCCAGTGCACGCCGCACGCAGCCGAGCTGAGCAGTCGCCTGTTCGATAGCGCAGCGCACACCCAGCACGATGATCACCATGATGGCCATGCTCAGGCCGCCCCCGCCCAGGGGACGAGCGAGGCGGGCGAGCACAGCGACATCCACGCCCGCTACCGCTTCACCTGCCGGCAGCCGGCCGTACTCGATGGCCTGGCGCTCGATGGCCTGTTCCAGCGCTTTGCCGGGCTCGAGCGCCTGCAGGTGCAGCTGATCGGCCCCTCCGGCCAGCAGGGCCTGACCCTGGATGGCCGCCACAGCCGCCTGCGCTTCTGATGCCGCTGCCAGCGCCCACCTCGCCCGTACTGGAGCTGCGCGGGCTGCGCTTTGCCTGGCCCGGCCAGCCTGTGCTGCTGGACATCCCCAACCTGCGCCTTGAGGCCGGCGAGCGCTTGTTCCTGCACGGCGCCAGCGGCAGCGGCAAGAGCACCCTGCTGAGCCTGCTGGGCGGCGTGCAGGTGCCCCAGGCCGGGCAGATCAGCCTGCTTGGTCAGCCACTGAGCCACCTGCGTCCCGGCCAGCGCGATCGCCTGCGGGTCGATCACTGCGGCTTCTTGTTCCAGCAGTTCAACCTGCTGCCGTTCCTTGATCTGCGCGACAACGTCATGCTGCCCTGCCGCTTCTCGGCCCTGCGCCGCCAGCGGGCCTGTCAGCGCCATGGCAGCGTGAGCGCCGCCGCCCACGCCCTGCTGGCACGTCTGGGCCTTCGCGAGGCACTGCTCGGGCGGCGGGTCGATCAGCGGTCGATCGGCCAGCAGCAGCGGGTCGCCGCGGCGCGGGCGCTGATCGGCCAGCCGGAGCTGCTGATTGCCGACGAGCCGACCTCGGCGCTGGATGCCGCGGCCCGCCAGGCCTTCCTTGACGTGCTGTTCGAGGAGTGCAGCGCCGCCGGGGCCAGCCTGCTGTTCGTCAGTCACGACCAGAGCCTGGCCGGCCACTTCGGCCGCAGCCTCGACCTGGACACCCTCAACCGCATCACGCAGAACACCGCCCCATGCCCCTGATCCGTCTGGCCCTGGCCAGCCTGGCCAACCGGCGCGCCAGCGCGCTGATCGTCCTGCTGGTGATTGCGCTGTCCAGCGCCCTGCTGCTGACCGTGGAGCGGGTGCGCACCGAAACCCGCCTGAGCTTTGCCAACACGGTCAGCGGCACCGACCTGCTGGTCGGCGCCCGGGCCGGCTCGATCAACCTGCTGCTGTATGCGGTGTTTCGTATCGGCCATGCCACCCACAACATCCGCTGGGACAGCTACCAGCAGATCGCCGCGCTGCCGCAGGTCAAATGGGCGATTCCGCTGTCGCTGGGCGACTCCCACCGCGGCTATCCGGTCCTGGGCACCAGCACCGACTACTTCCGCCACTACCGCTACGGGGCGCACCAGCCGCTGCAGCTGCGCGAGGGCCGGCCCTTCGAGGATCTGTATGACGTGGTGCTGGGCGCCGAAGTGGCGCGCGCCCTCGGCTACCGGCTGGGCGAGCGCATCGTGCTGGCACACGGCACCGGCCGCGTCAGCCTGACCCGCCATGATGACAAGCCGTTTCGGGTCAGCGGCATCCTCAATGCGACCGGCACACCGGTCGATCGCACCCTGCATATCTCGCTGGCTGGCATGCAGGCACTGCACATCGACTGGCAGCAGGGCATGCCCGCCCGCGGCAAGGCCCGCATAGACCCCGAACAGGCCCGTCAGATGGACCTGACCCCCCAGGCGATCACCGCGGTGCTGCTGGGGCTTGAGCAGCGGGTGGCGACCTTCGCCGTGCAGCGGGCGATCAACGAATACCGCGGCGAACCGCTGCTGGCGGTACTGCCCGGCGTGGCGCTGCAGGAGCTGTGGAGCCTGATGGCCAGTGCCGAGCAGGCCCTGCTGCTGGTCTCGGCCTGCGTGGTGCTGGTCGGCCTGCTCGGCATGCTCACCGCGCTGCTGGCCAGCCTTGGCGAGCGACGCCGGGAGATGGCCATCCTGCGCTCGGTCGGCGCGCGGCCCTGGCAGATTGCCGCCCTGCTGCTGGCCGAAAGCAGCGCACTGACCCTGGCCGGCCTGCTGGGCGGGCTGGGCCTGCTGTATCTGGCGCTGCTGGGCGGACGCGGCTGGCTGCTCAGTCAGTACGGCCTGCACCTGCCCCTGTCGGCCCCAAGCGTCCATGAGTGGCAGCTGCTGGGGGCTAGCCTGCTGGCCGGGCTGCTGCTGGGGCTGCTGCCGGCCTGGCGGGCCTACCGCCAGTCACTGATCGATGGCCTGAGTATCCGCCTGTGAACAGTCTTCATGCCTGGCTGCTGCTCGCCCTGCTGGGCAGCAGTACCCTGCAGGCGGCCCCGCGCACCCTTGACTGGGCCGACCTGCTGCCAGAAGGCGCCAGCGCACCGCTGCCACCTCTGGCGGCTCTCCATGAGCTGGCACGTCTTGATGGCCTGCTTGATGAAGAAAACGGCCCCCCCGTGCCCCAGCAGACCGACCACGCACCGCTGGTCGAGGCGCTCGATGGTCAGCACATTCGTCTGCCGGGCTATCTGGTGCCGCTGTATCTGGGCCGGGACGGGCGGGTGCGGGAGTTTCTGCTCGCGCCTTATCTGGGCGCCTGCATCCATGTGCCGCCGCCACCGCCCAACCAGCTGGTGCTGGTGCGAAGCGCCGCGGGTGTGCCGATCGGCGAGCTGCATCGCCCCTACTGGATCGAGGGCGTGCTGCAGGTCAGCCGCGAGAACACCGCACTGGCCGAGGCGGGTTACCGGATGGAGCAGGCGCAGCTGGTGCCCTACGAGGAGTGAGCCGTGGCCAGCTGCTGCTCAGCCCAGCGCCGCCAGCGCGCGACCTGCCGCTCCTCGGCGCCGGCCTGCTCGGCACGCCCCAGCGCCTGCAGCGCCGCCTGCCAGCGCTGCTGCTCGATCTCAAGCTGGGCCACCCGCAGCCAGTGCAGGCCCGCGCCACTGCGCTCGGCCAAGGCGCGGTAGGCCCGTAGTGCCGCGTCGCGCTCACGGGCCTGCCACCAAAGCCCGGCCAGCTGCTCCTCACGCGCGCTGCTGCGCTCAAGCAGCTGCGCCTCGAGCAGCCCTTGCAGCAGCCGGGCGCCCTGCCAGGGCTGCCCGGCGGCCACCGACAGCTGCACCAACTGATCCAGCGCCGGCGCCGAGAAACTCAAGCCACGCGCATGAGCGGCGCGCAGGGTCGCCAGCGCCTTGTCCGGCGCCCCAGCGCGCTGCTGCAGGGCGGCCAGACGCTGCCAGGCACTCAGGCTGTCGGGGCTGCGCTGCAGCAGGCGCCGCTGCCAGCGCTCCGCCTCACTTGCCTGCCCCAGCTGCAGAGGGGCAGCGACTGCAAACTCCAGCCAGCGGGCCTCCGCCTCTGGCCGGCGGGCCAGATAGCGCTCGACCAGCGGCAGCGCCCGGGCCGGTTGCTTGAGGGCCTGATGCGCCTGGATCAGCCGCTGCAGATCCTCATCATCCAGCCGCGCGGCCTGCTCGCCCAGCAGCGCCACCACCTGACGGTAACGTCCCTCGGCATGGTTGAGACGCGCCAGATGCAGACGCTCCTGCGCGGCCTGGGCCGGTTCCAGCTGGCCACTGGCCAGCGCCTTCTCCAGCGCCTCGATGGCCGCCGGATGGCGTCCCTCGGCCCAGGCCAGGTAACCGCGGCTGCGCCATAGCAGGGCCGCCTCGAGGCTGCCCTCACGCACCTGCACGGTCGCCAGCGCACGCCGCGCAGTCTGCAGATCGCCTTGCTGCTGCGCGAGGCGCGCTTGCTCCAGCGCGGCGAACACCTCAGGCGCAAGGCTCTGTGCCCAGGCGGGGACAGCCAGCGACAGCAGCAGGATCAGACACAGACGCTGCATCTCAGCGACCTCCCTTCTGCAGGCGGAAGTACAGGGTCTTGGTCGCCTCGCGGGCGACGTTCAGGCCGTTTTCGCTGCGCGGCGCAAAGCGCCAGCGCGCGGCAGCCCGTCGCGCCTCGCGCTCAAAGACATGGCGCGGCTGCGCCTCGAGCACGCGGATGTTCTCCACCCCGCCCTCGCGGGTGATGGTGAAGGCCAGCCGCACATGGCCCTCGATGCCACGCTGGCGCGCCTGGCGCGGATACGTGGGGACAATATTGTTGAGCGGCACCACCTCGCTGTCCTCCTGTCCACCCGCCGGGGTGCTGGCCGGAGCCTCCGCCGCGGCACTCGAGGCCGCAGCGGAGGCTGGAGCGGTTGCCGGCGCTGTGGCCGCCGCAGCGGGTGCAGCGGCGGCACTCAGGCCGCTCAGGCTCGGCGTCGGGGCCGCGGCCAGGCTGATATCGCTGGCCAGCGCAGGCAGCTCCAGCGCCAGACTCGGCAGGCTCGGCGCCGGGGGGGTCACCTGGGCGGGCTGCACGCTCGGGGGCGGCGGGGTCGGCGGCTGTGGCGGCGCAGGCGGCGCCGCCCGGCGGCGCTCACGGGTCGGGCTGTCACTGGTGGGCAGCGTCACATAGTCGGCCACGCGCAGCGGCTCCTCAGCCTGCGCCGGCGGGCGGGGCGCCACCATGCTCATCATCAGCACGAACAGCGCCAGCGCCACCGCGCAGGCGGCCAGCAGCGACAGTCCCCAGCGCAGCATCAGCGCCCCTCCGCGCTGGCGGCCAGGGCAACGTCGCGCACCCCGGCCAGGCGGGCCTGATCCATCACCTGCACCACCAGCCCGGTGCGTGCATCGCGATCGGCCTGCACCACCACCGAGCCCTCCGGCTGATCCAGACGCAGGCGCTCGACATGGGCGCGCACGCTGCGGACATCCACCGGCTGCTTGTCCAGCCAGACCTGACCGTCGGCAGTTACCGCGATGAGGATGTTGCCCTTGTCCTGGGCCGTGGCGCTGCCGGCCTGCGGGCGCGCCACCTCGATGCCCGACTCCTTGATGAAGGAGCTGGTGACGATGAAGAAGATCAGCATGATGAACACCACATCGAGCATCGGCGTCAGGTCGATGCCGGTGTCCTCGTCCTGCTGATGATGACGGCGCATGCGCATGGCAAACCTCGAATCAGTCGTTACGCAGCTGGTCGGCCAGCCGCTCCAGAGCCCGGCGTGCGTTGCGTTCAAGACGCGCCAGGCTGAACAGTCCAGAAATCGCCAGGACCATGCCGGCCATGGTCGGCAGGGTCGCCCGCCAGACGCCGGCGGCCATGCCGCGCGGATCTGCGCCACCGCTCAGGGCCAGCACATCGAACACGGCGACCATGCCGGTGACCGTGCCGAGCAGACCAAGCAGCGGATAGAGGGCCACCAGTGCCCGCGGCAGGCGCAGCGGGCCCAAGAGCTGCTGGCGCGCCTGGGCCAGCCAGGCGGCGCGCACCGCGTGCTGCCAGCGACCGGGGGTGCGCTCCAGCTCGAACCAGGCCCGGCGCCGCTCCTGCGACCAGGCGGGAAACACCCGCGCCATGTAGTGCAGGCGCTCGAACACCAGGGTCCAGAACAGCACGCACAGCGCCAGCAACGCCCACATCACCACCCCGCCTGCGCCCATGAAATCGAGCAGTGCGTGCCAGTGATCCTCAAGGGCGATCAGTCCGTCAGTCACGGCGGCTACCCGACAGGTGCAGGGCAATCAGCCCGGCGCTCTGCTGTTCAAGAAGCTGGATCAGCCCCTTGCTGCGACTGGCCAGCAGGCTGTGCAGGAACAGCAGCGGGATCGCCACCACCAGCCCCAGCACGGTGGTCACCAGCGCCTGGGAGATGCCCTCGGCCATCAGGCTGGCATCACCGCTGCCGGATTGAGTGATGGCCTGGAAAGTGACGATCATCCCGGTCACGGTGCCCAGCAGCCCCAGCAGTGGCGCAACAGCGGCCAGCAGCTTGAGCAGGCCTAGGCCTTTTTCCAGCGGCGGGGTTTCCAGCAGGATCGCCTCGTCAAGGCGCAGCTCGAGGGTATCCAGATCAGCCAGCTGCGGGCGCTCTCCCAGTACGCCGATGATCCGCCCCAGCGGGTTGTCATCACGCGGCTTGCCCAGATCGCGCATCTGCGCCTGCACGCCACGGGCCACACCCGCCAGCCAGAGCGTTCGCCAAAGCGCCAGCAGCAGACCGATCACGCCAAGGCCAAGGATCACCCAGCCGACCAGCCCGCCCTGCTGCACGCGATCCCAGAGGGTCGGGGCGCGCTGCAGCTGGTCGAGCAAGGTGCCGCGGGTCGGGTCGATGCTCAGCACCGCCAGGGCGTTACGGGCCTCGAGGAAGTCGTCCACCTGGCCTGCACCAGACGGCTGGCGCGGCGGAACCAGCAGCTGCCCGGTATCGGCGTCATAGCGCAGGAACTGGCCATCGGCATAGGCGCTGAAGGTGCCGACCCGCAGCACCGGTTGCTCGCGGCGCACGCCATCGGCACCCACCACCGGCAGGGTGCGCTGCTCGATGCGACCACTGGCGGCCAGGTCTTCCAGCAGCAGCATCCAGTAGTTCTGCAGATCATCGGCCGAGGGCAGGCTGCGGCTTTGCGCCAGACGCTGCAGCTGGGCCAGACGCTCGGGATACTGGGCATTGAGCAGACTGTCCTGCCACTGGCCGGCGACATCACCGGCACTCTGGCGGATCACCCCGAACAGTGCGCCCAGATCACCGCTCTGGCGGGCCAGCAGCTGCTCCTGCTCGGTCAGCTCGCGCTCCTGACGTTCGAACTCGGCCTTGAGACGGGCCGCTTCGGCCTCCTGTTCAGCCAGGGCACGTTGCGCCTGGGCAAGCAGCTGCGCCTGCTCGGCGCGCTGGGCCAGGAAAGCCTGCTCACGGGCCTGCATGGCCTGCTGCTCGCTCAGGCGCTCGCTGCGGATGCGCTCCAGCAGCTGATCGGGGCTGAGCAGTTCGGCCTGGGCAAGTAGCGGCGCGGCGGCCAGCAACAGGGTGCACAGCAGACGCTTCATGGGGTGACCTCCTCGGACAGGGTCTGTACCGGCAGGGCCAGCCATTGCGGCGCCTGCTGCTGGCGGGCGATGGCGATGGCCTGGCGCAGTGGCCGGCGCTGGTCATTCTCCAGCAGCCGCCAGGTGCGGGCCCGGGCATCCCACCAGCCGCTCTGGTGACCGTCGAGGGTCTGGTAATAGAGCATGCTGCGGCCAAGGCGCAGGAAGTCGACGCTGCGCGGTGGCGCTTCGGCCATGGTCAGCTCGCCGCGCCAGGCCTCCAGGGTGCGTCCGTAGTCGCTCTCGATCTGGTAGGCCTCAAGGATGCGCCGGTACTTGTCCGCCAGACTCACATCCGCGCGCGGCAGCAGTGCGCGCAGCTGGCTCAGACGCTCGGCACGCTCGTGCGGGAGAAATGGCAGATCCGCCTCGATGAACTCGCCCAGCACCTCGACCATCTGCCGCATCTGCGGGGTGACGGCCTCCTGGGTGCGCGCCAGATCATCGAGCTGCTGCCGGTAACCACCCAGCTCCTCGCGCTGGGCGGCCACCAGCGCGCGCAGCTGGGCGTTATAGCCTTTCAGGGCCTCGGCCTGCAGCAGCGCCGCGCGGTACTCGGCGAGCAGGCGCTGACTGGCATCATCCAGGGCATCAATACGGGTCTGGGACGCTTTGGCCTCGGCGGCCAGGCGCTGGCTCTCGTCCAGTGCCGCATCCAGCGATGCGGCGGCCAGCGGCAGGCTGGTCAGCGTCAGCGCGGCCGCCAGCAGGCGGAGGGGGTGGGAAATCATCGGGCCGTCGTCCTCGAAGATGGGTCTGCTGTGCAAAGGAGAAGGATTATCATCTTCGCAGGATGCTTTTGCAACTCACCGGCCGATCCATTGAGCTGGATCAAGAACACCGCCCCGTCCACCCCCTACGATGTGTGTACATCACAGAACATATCGCCTGGAGCGTTCCCATGATCCGCAAGACTCTCACCGCTTCCCTGCTGGCTCTGGCTGTAGCTGCTCCGTTTGCCCAGGCCTATCAGCCGGGTGACATCATCGTTCGCGCCGGTGCCGCCACCGTCGATCCCCGCGAGGACAGCTCGAACATCCGCATCGGTGGCGCCCCCACGCCCCTGAAAGCCTCGCTGGACAGCGACACCCAGCTGGGCGTGACCGGCACCTACATGCTCACCGAACACATTGGTATCGAGCTGCTGGCCGCCACCCCCTATCAGCACACCATCAGCGTGAAAGGCATCGGCGAGCTGGGCGATACCAAGCACCTGCCACCGACCCTGTCGGTGCAGTACTACCCGATCGGTGGCAGCTATGAGGTGCAGCCGTATGTCGGCGCCGGCCTCAACTACACCACCTTCTTCGCCGAGGATCTGAGCAGCGGCGCCAAGGGCATGGGCTTTAGTGATCTCAAGCTCAAGGACTCGTTCGGTCTGGCCGTTGAGGCGGGGGTCGACTTCCTGCTGACCGACAACCTGCTGTTCAACATGTCGGTGTGGTATGCCGACATCGACACCACGGTCACCGCCAAGCTCAACGGCGACAAGGTCAAGGTCGATGTGGATATCGACCCGTGGGTGTACATGGTCGGTCTGGGCTACAAGTTCTGATCG
>CAZFFB010000021.1:6999-14130 GCA_964517735.1 uncultured Pseudomonas sp. | reverse complement strand
TTTCAACCACCTCGCCGTAGCCGTCGGGCTTTGGGAAGCGGTCCTTGAGGCGCAGGATAACTCCGGTGGAAACATGGCCGAAACAATAGACATCGTTCATAGGGGTGGACGTCGGATACGCCGCACCACCATCGCGCACAAGCCCGGCGCAGCCGGTGTGCATTAACGGCAGGCCGTGCTGGGGCGGCGCACCGACGGCAATGGCCAGCGCCATGGCCAGCGGGATAGCGATGATGCCAACGGTCAGACCCGCGAGCAGGTCGCCGCGCAGTGCCTGGCGGCTGTAGCCGGCCTGGCGGGTCTGCCGCCAGGCGGTGAACAGCGGGATACGTGCAAACCGGGACATGCCATGACTCCGTGTAACGCGCTCAAGAGCGTCAAGGGTAGACCCTTGACCGGCATGAGGCTACGGGCGCGGGACAGCGGCATAACGACCCGCCGGGTGTCAGCCCAGCCAGCTACTCAGGGTCATGGCATTCCAGGCGGCATAGCCGGCCAGTGCGAGGAAGCACAGCGCAGCGATGCGATGGATCAGGGTCAGCGGCAATTTCTCGGCACTGAAATGCCCGGCCAGCACCACCGGGACATTGGCCAGCAGCATGCCCAGCGTAGTGCCTGCTACCACCAGCCAGAAATGCGGATACTGGGCAGCCAGCATCACCGTGGCGATCTGGGTCTTGTCGCCGATTTCGGCGATGAAGAAGGCGATGGTGGTGGTCAGAAACGGACCATAACGGCGCAGATGGGAGGCTTCTGCTTCCTCATCGATCGAGTCGGGGATCAGCGTCCAGGCGGCCACTGCGAGGAACGAGGCGGCCAGCAGCCAGCTCAGGGTCGCCTCGCTGAACAGTCCGGATACCCACTTGCCCAGCGCACCGGCGAGAAAGTGGTTGGCAATCGTGGCGACCAGGATGCCCCAGATGATCGGCCAGGGCCTTCGAAAGCGGGCCGCCAGCAGCAGGGCGAGCAGCTGGGTCTTGTCGCCGATTTCGGCCAGGGCCACAAGGCCGGTGGGGACGAACAGGGATTGCAGGGCTTCCATCAGGCATTCCAGAGGGGCGGGTCGACAGTGGCATGACACACGCTGCCTGCCCGCCCCGGGTCGGCAACCTGTGTCATGAGTCTTGTCGAACCGGGCCATTAGCCAGGTCGTGGGCGCCATGGTCTGCGGACCAAGTGTGTTGACGCGCACGCCACCCGCTTGCCGGGTGGCAGACTACTCCCTCAGGACGGCGCGCATTGTGCCTGCCCGCATCCGGGCAGGCAAGTCGGCCGGCGGGCCGCTGCCGGGGCGGACCCTCAGCGCCGCCGCGCCGAATAGACCCGAAAGCCGTCGCGCTCGGCCAGCACCCGGCAGGGGCCGAGGTATTGCTCGATCAGCGGTGGATAGCGCAGGAAGCTGTTGGCCACCAGGCGCAGCTCGCCGCCCGGCTTCAGGTGGCGGACAGCATCGCGCAGCAGCTGCTCGGTGGCCTGATAGTCGGTGTGCACCCCCTGATGGAACGGCGGATTGCTGACGATCGCTGCCAGATCCACGGGGGCATCCGCGATGCCGCTGCCGGTCAGCACCTCGCCCTGCAGGGCGTTGGCGGCCAGGGTCAGGCGGCTGCTCTCGGCGGCGAAGGCATCGACATCCAGCAGGCTCACCGGGCTGTCCGGGTAGCGCTGCTTGAGGGCGGCGCCCAGCACCCCGGCACCGCAGCCAAAGTCCAGCAGCGGCCCGCGGGGCAGGTCATCGAGGTGTTCGAGCAGCAGGCGCGAGCCGGCATCCAGTCGGCCATGGCTGAACACCCCGGGCAGGGTCACCACCTGCAGGGCGGGGCTATGGCCATCCAGCGGGTAATAGCGGGCCAGTGTGGCGAGCGCGGGCGCTGGGGGCGCCTGAGTGATCGGCACCTGCCAGAGCTGGCAATGGCGCGCGCTGTCGAGTTTTTTCGGCGTGCCGAAGGCGGCCAGCTGACGGGCGCCGCGCTCGATGCCGCCGCGTTTCTCGCCGACCAGATAGAGCACGCCGCCGGCCAGACGTGCCGCCAGCGTGGCCAGCAGGTAGTCGGTCAGCTCGCGGGATTTGGGCAGAAACAGCACGGCGGCCTGCGGCAGGGTGTCCGGCGGACAGGTGCCAAAATGACAGCGCTGCGGGTAGCGGCGGGTCAGTGCACTGTGGATATCCCACAGCCAGCTCCAGGCCCGCGCCTCAGGCAAGGCGCTCAGCAGGTCGTCGGCCGGGGCGCCGACCAGCAGCAGGGGGCCGGCAAACAGGCCGGGCTGGCGCAGCAGCACTTCGCTTCGCGGGTCCATGGCGTTCTCCATGCTCAGGGGGCGGGCAGCTTAGGCAAAGCGGGCGTGGCGGGCAACGCTGCGCGCTTGCCGCCGGTGTATTCAGGCGTGGCGTGCTTCATCGCTCTGCTCATGCAGAACGCTCAGGCGCAGGTCCTTGGCCGCCCACAGTGCGTTGAGCCAGTGCTGGAACTGCAGGCGATAGGCCTCATCCTCAAGATAGCTGCGGCCCAGAAACTCCGCCGGGATCGGCCGCACCTCGATCTCCACCACCACCCGGCGCAGCCGGCCGCTTAAAAGATCCACAAAGCGCGGCTGGCCGTCCGGGTAGAACAGGGTGATGTCCACCAAGGCCTGCAGCTGCTCGCCCATGGCATCGAGGGCCAGCGCGATGCCACCGGCGCGCGGGCGCAGCAGATGGCGCCAGGGCGATTGCTGCTCGGCCTGTTTTTGCCCGGTGAAGCGGGTGCCCTCGGCAAAGTTGAAGATCGCCACCGGCACGCCCTGCAGGCGCTGGCAGGCGCGGCGGGTGGTGGCCAGGTCTTCGCCGCGCCGCTCGGGATGGCGCACCAGCCAGGCCCTGGAGCGCCGGCGCATGAAGGGGAAGTCCAGCGCCCAGCAGCACAGGCCGATCACCGGCAACCAGATCAGCGCGCGCTTGAGGAAGAAGCGCAGCATCGGCAGGCGACGATTGAGCACCCCTTGCAGTACCAGGATATCCACCCAGCTGCGATGGTTGCTGACCACCAGGCAGCTGTGCAGGCCCTGCAGGTGCTCAAGGCCCCGAACGGTCCAGCGGCCGCGACACACCCCGCGCAGCCAGGCGGTGTTGCCGGCGATCCAGGCGGTGGCGATGCTGCCCATCGCCTGGCGCAGTGTGCGTTGCAGGCCGGGCAGCGGCAGCAGGCGCAGCAGGGCCAGGGCGAACAGCGGCCAGCACCACAGCAGGGTGTTGAGGGTCAGCCAGAGGCTGCTCGACAACAGGCGCAGCAGGGCGATCGGGTGCAGGGGCATCGGGGTGGCTCTCGTATGTCGGGTCGGGTCGCTTTCAGCGCGTGGGCCACGTAGAATCGCCAGCTTCTTTCACGCATTCAAGGTTCCAGACCATGCAGATCGCGGCCAACACGGCGGTATCCATCGACTACACCCTGACCAACGAGAGCGGTGAGGTCATCGACAGCTCCGCCGGCGGCGCACCGCTGGTCTACCTGCATGGTGCCCGCAACATCATCGCTGGCCTGGAAAAGGCCCTGGAAGGCAAGCAGGTCGGCGACGAGCTGGAAGTCAGCGTCGAGCCTGAGGAGGCTTACGGCGAGTACAGCGCCGAGCTGGTTGCGGTTCTGCCGCGCAACATGTTCGAGGGCGTCGATCAGCTGGAAGTCGGCATGCAGTTCCACGCCTCTGCCCCCAACGGCGGCATGCAGATCGTCACCATTCGTGAGCTGGACGGCGATGATGTCACCGTCGATGGCAACCACCCGCTGGCCGGTCAGCGCCTGAACTTCAAGGTCAAGGTGGTCAATGTGCGTGCCGCCGAGGCTGAAGAAATCGCCCATGGCCACGTGCACGGCGAGGGTGGTCATCACCACTGAGATCATGCCTTTGGCGGATCGTCGATCCGGCCGGGGTGCTGCTAAGCTTGTACTGCAGGGGGCGTCGTTCCGGATGGACGATGCCCCCTGTTGTGTCTGTCTGACGATTGTCTACGGAGCCTTGCGCCGATGAGTCTGTTTCATGAGCTGACCCTCACTGCCCTGGACGGCCAGGAACTGCCCCTGGCCCCCCTCAAGGGCAAGGTAGTGCTGGTGGTCAACGTTGCTTCCCGCTGCGGACTGACGCCGCAGTATGCCGGTCTTGAGCGGCTCTATCAGAAGTACCGCGAGCGCGGTTTCAGTGTGCTGGGCCTGCCCTGCAACCAGTTTGCCGCCCAGGAGCCGGGCAGCGACGCCGAGATCCGCGAGTTCTGCACCCTCAACTACGGGGTGAGCTTCCCGTTGAGCACGCGCATCGAGGTCAACGGCCCGGGGCGTCATCCGCTCTATCTGCTGCTGGCCGGCGAGGGTGCTGAATTCCCCGGCGAGATCACCTGGAACTTCGAGAAGTTTCTCGTCGGCCCGGATGGTCGGGTGCTGGAGCGCTTCTCACCGCGCATTGCCCCGGAAGATGCCTCCCTGGTGCAGGCCATCGAGAAGGCCCTGGCAGCGCTCTGACGCTGCCAGCCGTTACCGGTCAGCGCGTCTCGGCCATTCGCCGCTCGAGACCGCCTTCATGCACCCAGAACAGCGTGGCCCCGGCGACGGCCGCCGGCATCAGCAGGATGTTCAGCCCCGGCACCAGCAAGGCGGCATAGGTCACCCCGCCAAAGCCCAGGCTCTGCCAGCGTCGCTCCCGCAGCCAGGCGAGCATGCCGTCCCAGCTCATCTTGTGGTTGTCGGCCGGGTAGTCGATGTACTGCACCGCCATCATCCAGATGCCAAACAGCAGCCACAGTGGCGGCGCCAGCAGGTTGAGTACCGGGATCAGCGACAGGATCAGCAGCAGCAGCGCCCTTGGCAGGAAGTAGCCGAGCTTGCGCAGTTCGCGCCCGAGGGTGCGGGGGATCATCGCCAGCAGCTCGCCGGCCCTGAATGGCGGTGACAAGTCCTCGCCGCGCACCACCGCCTCGACCTTTTCGGCGAGAAAGCCGTTGAAGGGGGCGGCGATCAGATTGGCCACCAGGCTGAAGCCAAAGAACAGCATCAGCAGCACCAGGGTGACGAACAGCGGCCACAGCAGGTATTCAAGAAAGCCCAGCCAGGCCGGCAGCGCCGGCATCAGGGCCTCGACCCAGCCGGAAAACTCGCGCAGCGCCAGGCTAATGGTGGCGGCAAACAACAGCAGATTGATGAGCAGGGGCAGCAGCACGAACAGGCGCAGGCCCGGTTGCAGGACAAGGCGCAGGCCCTCGCCAAGGTAGCGCGGGCCGCTGAGCAGAGCAGTGGACATGGTTCAGCCTCCGAAGCGGGGGGCGAACCTTAACATGCCGGGCAGGGCATCTTGCAGGGTGGTCAGCCCTTGCGGGTCAGTGGCAGCGTGGCAAAGCGCACGCCCGCCAGACCGCTGCGCTGCAAGGCGCGGATGTTGGCGTGGTCATGGCCTTCGGGGCTGGCCAGCACGCTGCGGTAGTGCTCGCCGAAGGCCAGCAGGGTTTCCTCGTCGCTGAGGCCTTCCAGCAGGGCGAGGCCCAGCAGCTTGCAGGAGCCCTCGTTCTGCCGTGCCTCGCTGCGGGTGGTGCCGTTGTCGAACGGTTGCGGCTGGTAGTCGTAGTGGGCGGCGATGAAGGCCAGGGTTTCGGCGAAGGTGAAGTCATCACGGCGCAGGGCGGTACGCAGGTCGTCAAGGGTGCTCATGTCGAAGGCGGCTCCGGGGTCGGGGATGGGGCATCGATCATAAGAGGCTGCGGCGATGGCGGCAAACCGCACGGCATGCCCGGCGGCAGGTGCTGGACACCGTGCAGCCGAGCGGCAGGCCAGTGGCCGGTGAGCCCGACTCTGGCCGGGGCTCGCCGGCCCTGAAGGCGCCCTCAGCGATGGCCGGTCAGGGTGATGGACACCGACTCGGCAAAGCGCAGCGCATGGGGCTTGTCGACCTCCACCTCGGCATAGCGCACCTGCGGGTGAGCCATGACAATATCGAGGATCTCCTGGGTCATCCGCTCAAGCAGAGCAAAGCGGTTCTCCTCGACGTGGCGAATGATCGCCTTGGTGATGGTGCGGTAGTTGAGGGCCTGATCAATGTCGTTGCCCTGTACCGCCTCTTGAGCCGGGTAAAGGATCGTCAGGTTGATCAGCACATCCTGCTTGTTGAGGATTTCCTCTTCCTTGATGCCGATGTAGGTGCGCAGGCAGAGGTCCTTGACGCGGATGCGGGCCATGCCCGGTTCCAGGCGCGGCATCTCAGCGTCCCCGGCCGATCAGCTGCAGGAACTCTTGGCGGGTGTTGCAGGACTCGCGGAACGCGCCCAGCATCACCGAGGAGGTCATCACCGAATTCTGCTTCTCGACGCCGCGCATCATCATGCACATGTGCTGGGCCTCGATGACCACCGCGACGCCGGCGGCATCGGTCACCTGCTGGATCGCCTCGGCGATCTGGCGGGTGAGGTTCTCCTGGATCTGCAGGCGGCGGGCGAACATGTCGACGATGCGCGCCACTTTCGACAGGCCCAGCACCTTGCCGGTCGGGATATAGGCAACGTGAGCCTTGCCGATGAACGGCAGGATGTGGTGCTCGCACAGCGAGTACAGCTCGATGTCGCGCACGATGACCATCTCATCGTTGTCGGAGGCGAACAGGGCGCCGTTGACAATCTCGTCGAGCGACTGGGTGTAGCCGCGGCACAGGTACTGCATCGCCTTGGCGGCACGCTTGGGGGTGTCCAGCAGGCCTTCGCGCTCGGGGTTTTCACCAAGCCCTACCAGGATGTCGTGGTAGTTCTGTGTGATTTGCGGGAGTTTGTCGCTCATTGATCGTTTCCTCGGGGACGCTCAGCGTACGTGGCGGCCGCCATTGACGCACAGGCAGGTGCCGGTGACGTAGGGGTTGTCCAGAAGATAGCGCAGGCTCTGGTAGATCACTTGCGGCCCGGGTTCGATACCCAGTACCGATTTGGCAAGGGTCTTCTGCCGATAGGCAGCATCATCATCGGGGTGGAACATCACCAGCGCCGGTGCAATGGTGTTGACCTTGATGCGCGGGGCAAACTGCGCTGCGAACGAGAGGGTCATGTTCTCCAGTCCGGCCTTGCTGGCGCAATAGGCTACCCGGTTGGCGCTGCCGCGGCGCACGACATCATCACCAATGTGCACGATGTCG
>CAZFFB010000021.1:0-6989 GCA_964517735.1 uncultured Pseudomonas sp. | reverse complement strand
CTGCTGGCCGTATTCGACATCCCGTTTGACGGCTTCCTGCTCGCGCCGGGTGCGGCAGCGCAGGTGGATCAGGTAAGGGGCGAGCATGTGACCGCTGACCATCCGGGCAAAGGCTTCAGCCTCCTGCCCCGGTTGCTCGGCCAGCCACTCCGAGGCGTTGTGAACGATGGCGCGCAGACGATCGGTGCAGGCGTGCAGGCGCTCGATGAAATCAAGGATGCCAGCCTCAGTGGAAAAGTCCGCCGCCAAGGTCAGGGCGCCGCGCTCGCGCAAGTCGTCGAGCGCGGGCCGCTCGGTGCGATAGCTGACGATCAGGCGGTGACCGTCGTCGAGCAGGCGATGGGCGCAGTGCAGTCCAACACGCTGGCTGGCGCCGGTGAGCAGGATTGGAGCGGTGGACGACGTCATGGGTGCCTCATCGGGAATTTGGGTGGTTCAGCGGGCGAAACCGCTGGGTACCTGACAAGTAGTTGGACGGCACACCAACTGAACCGTGGATGAAGTTATACCAGAATTTATTTTTGTACAACCATGAGTTGCGTGTGGAAAAGCGAGACTGCGAAGTAATCCGCTAAAAAGAGACGATATTCTGCGATATGCAGAAAAACACAGGCTGAGTGGAAGATGCTGTGTTGTACGTCGGGGTGTTCTTGTACAGATTTTAGTGCCATCCCGCTCAGCGGCGGCGCCCGGGCAGATCGCAGTGCTGGTCCTTGCAGCGCCGGGCGCCATCGGGGTGGGGCAGCCATTCCAAGTGCGGGCGCAGCAGGCAGAACAGGCGATAGCCCGGCTCCAGCAGGCGGCGCAGCCAGGGCCATTGCAGCAGGCGGGCGATGCCAAGGCCGGCGGCCAGCCAGCTCCAGTAGGTCGCCTCCACACCGGACACCCAGTGCCCGTCGGCAAAGCGCGCATGCAGGCGACCCTGCAGCTGGCGGTGCCGGAAGCCCAGCGCCGTGGCATCAAAATCATCGGCACTGATGTCCACCAGCTGCAGGCGCTGCGGATCAGCGCGCCGGCGCAACAGGCGGATCTCCCGGGCGCACAACGGGCAGTCGCCATCGTAATAGAGAGTCAGCGGCCAGGCGGGAGTGGTGTGCATGGGGTTGTGCTCGTGATTGTATAAGACTTGTACAATTTAAGCCGTTCCGGGGCTGGGGTACAATGCCCCGACCGATTTCCCTGCGCGACGCCCAGCCCATGTCTGATCTGCCTGTTACCCCGCCCCGCATCGAGCCTTCGCCCCAGGACGAGCTGTACCCGATCCGTGAGGTGGTGCGTCTGACCGGCGTCAACCCGGTGACCTTGCGCGCCTGGGAGCGTCGCTATGGGCTGATCCGCCCGACCCGCACCGAGAGCGGCCACAGGCTGTACTCCCAGGCGGAGATCGAGGCGGTGCGCAGCATCCTTGCCTGGATCGAGCGGGGTGTGGCGGTCAGCAAGGTCGGCAAGCTGCTTGAGCGCAACGCCCAGGTGCGCGGCGCCGCCAGCCTGGCCAGCGAGGCACCGGCCAGTCACGAGCATGCCGAATGGCAGCAGCGTCTGCAGGTGGCAGTCAGTGCCTTTGACGACCTGCAGCTTGCGCGCCTGTACGGTCAGATCTTTTCTTCCTACCCGCCGTCTGTGGCGTTCCAGGACGTGCTGCTGCCGGTCTGGCAGACCCTGTTGCTGCGCCAGGATGGCTTTGGCCAGACCAGCGAGTGGCTGTTCTTTGATGCCTTCCTGCGGGCGCGGGTGCTGCAGCGCCTGCTGCTCTGTGGTGCGCCCGGCAATGAGCGCATCCTGCTGGCGGCGCTGCCGGGGCATCGCCATGAGCTGGAGCTGCTGGTCTGTGGCCTGCTGCTGTGCAGTGCCGAGCTCAACATCACGCCGCTGAGCCTTGGGCAGCCGTTCGATGAGCTGACGCTGATCTGTGAGCGGCGCCGTCCGGCGGCTCTGGTGCTGTTTTCCAACAGCCCGCCTGACCCTGAACTGGTGCATCGTCTGGAGCGCCTGGGGCTCAGTCTGAACTGTCCGCTGGCGCTGGCCGGCGACATCGCCGAGCTGGCCGAGGAGTCTCTTGAGAGGACGCCGATTGTCTGCCTGGGCAACGATGGGCGTCTGATGCCGCGCCGCCTGCGTCAGTTTCTTGATGGCCATCTCGACACCTGAAGCGCGATAGCGCTTGCTATGGGCCGAATATTCTTGTACAAGAGCTGTACATGAACGGCCGCTGTATCGCCTCCCTACCTTGTAGCTGTCGTTCGACACTCTGCGCACTCCGGCAGCCGCCTCCCCTGAACTTTGGCTGCCGGATTTTTTTATTCAGATCCGTGCCTGCCTCTGGCATACGGACAGCAAAAAGCCGCTGCAGCATTCGCGCTGCAGCGGCTTTTTTGTCGGTGTCTTTGGGGCAGGCCGGCGGTGCCGGCCGGTGGCTCAGCCCGGCTGAGTGGCCCGCAGTGCGTTCAGCTCCTCGCGCAGGCGCTGTACTTCCGCTTCCAGTTCGCTCACCCGCTGCTCGGCAGCCACCTGCTCGCTGACATCCTTCTGGATGCCGATGTAGTAGGTCAGCTGGTCCGCCTCATTGAATACCGGAGTGATCGACAGCTCGTTCCAAAACAGCGAGCCATCCTTGCGATAGTTGCGAATCACCTGCCGGCAGGGGCGGTGTTCGCGCACGGCCTGACGGATCAGCTCCAGCGACAGCTGTTCGCGATCGCCAGCCTGCAAGAAGCGGCAATCGCGGTAGAGGATGTCATCCACGCTGTAGCCCGTCAGGCGCTCGAAGGCCGGATTGGCATAGATGAGGATGTTGTCGTCACCTTCCTGTTCGGCGACCACGATGCCGTCGTTGGATGCATCGACTACTAGTTGCAGCAGCTGGGCATTGATCATCGGAACTGTCCTGAGGGGGGTGTGGAGCATTCTAATCGATCATCGCACGCTGTCCATGCCGGTGCGTCTCAGGTGTTGCGATGCTCGCCGCCTGCCCGGGCACCCCGGACCATAGGGCATAATCGCCATTCTCTCAATCCTGCCCGGGAGGGCTGCCATGCTCGAACTTGCCATTATCAGCGGATCTGTCTACGGCGCGGCCGAGGAGGTAGCCCGTCATGCCGAGCACTTCCTGCGCGAGGCCGGCATCGAGGCGCGCCATCTGCCCCGGGCGGATCTTGCGGCCTTGCTGGCCTGTGATCCGGCCGCGCTGCTGGTGGTGACCTCGACCACCGGCATGGGCGAGGTGCCCGATGGGCTGCAGGTGCTGCTGGATGAGCTGTCTGGTTATCAGCCGGACTGGCGTGGCCGGCCGCTGGCGGTGATCGGTCTGGGCGATACCACCTACGGTGAGCAGTTCTGCGCCGCCGCCCTGCAGGCCCACATGCAGCTGCTGGCGCTGGGCATGCGGGATGTACAGTCGCAGCTGCAGCTCGATGCCAGTGAAACCGTCACCCCGGCCGAGGACGCCGAGCCCTGGCTGGCGCGTCTGGCGGCCAACCTGGCGGGTCACTGAGTGCAGCGGCTGGGGCGCACTCGATCCTGCCGCCGGTGATGATCATGGGTGCTGGGCGACTCTTAGCTCGTTTTGGTATAAAAATATCAGCTAACAGTATTTTTATGTCGGATACCGGCCCCGGTATGATGCGCGCCATTGGCAGCCACCAGCTGCCCCACTGTTCATCGCGGGGATCCGTCATGTCGCTCAACAAGTCGCTCCTGGCCGTATTGCTGGCCGGTATCACGCTCAGCCCGCTGGCCCAGGCCACCAACGGCTACTTCGCCCACGGTTATGGCATCAAGTCGCTGGGCATGGCGGGTGTCGGCTACGCGCTGCCCCAGGATGCACTGGCCGCTGCCACCAACCCGGCCGGCATCACCCAGGTCGGTGATCGCCTGGACCTTGGCGTGACCTGGTTCAAGCCCGAGCGCAGCGCACAGATTCGTGGCAACCAGACCCCGTTCGGCTCGGCCGATGGCAACTATGACGGCAACCACACCGAAGCCTTCCTGATTCCTGAGTTTGGCTACGTGCGCCAGCTCAATGAGCGCTTTGCCCTGGGGCTGGCGATCTATGGCAACGGCGGGATGAACACCGACTACAAGCGCAACCCGTTTGCCGTCTACGGCGGGCAGGGCAGCGCCGGCGTCGATCTGGCCCAGGTGTTCGTCACCCCGACCCTGGCCTGGCGGTTCAGCGAGCGTCAGAGCTTTGGCGTTGGCATCAACTATGCCTACCAGCGCTTTGAGGCGCGTGGCCTGCAGGGTTTTCGCTCTGTATCGGTCGCCCCGGACAAGGTGACCAACAATGGCCATGACCACTCCGATGGCTGGGGCTTGCGCCTGGGCTGGAACGCCGCGCTCACCGACACCCTGACGCTGGGTGTGGCCTGGTTGTCGAAGATCAAGACCAGCAAGTTCAATGACTATGCCGGGCTGTTCGCCGATGGTGGCAGCTTCGATATCCCCGAAAACTACGGCATCGGTCTGGCCTGGCGGGTCAGCGAGCGCCTGACCCTGGCTGCGGATGTGCAGCAGATCGATTACGCTGATGTGAAAGCCATAGCGAATTCGGTGGATGTGCTGTTCCAGGGTCAGCCGCTGGGCGCCGAAGATGGTCCGAACTTTGGCTGGGAAGACATCCGCATCTACAAGCTGGCTGCAAGCTACGCCCTTGATCCGCGCCTGACCCTGCGCGCCGGCTTCAGCTGGGCCGATCAGGCGCTGGATACCGGTGAAACCTTCTTCAACACCCTGGCGCCGGGTGTGGTGCGCAAGCACCTGACCTTCGGTGCCACCTGGGCCCCGGCGGACAATCAGGAAATCAGCCTGTTCTATGCGCACGCCTTCAGCGAAGAGCTCAAGGGCAGTGGCTCGATCAACCCGCAGCTTGGCGGGGGTGAGGCCAACCTGAAGATGAGCCAGAACAGCCTGGGTGTTGGCTACGCCTGGAAGCTCTGAGGCGATTGCATCTGCCCCTCACGGCCCTACACTCTGCATCCGACCGGGATGGCCTGTGCCCTCCCGGTTTTTTGTGTCCAACGCCTTGATGTGACGTGGAGAGCCCCATGCAGCACGCCTTTGCCCAGACCGCCGGTCCCGTCGGTTACGTGGCCATCGAACAGCCCTTTGGCGTGGAGCCACCGCTGGTGCACTGCCCGATCTGCGGCAGCGCACAGTTCGCCGAGCAGGACGATGAATACCTGCATACGCCCTGCGCACACCTGGCCTTCGTGTTCGGCGGCGAGGAAGACGAGTTCGTGTATGCCAGCGAGGGCTTCGCCGCCCGTTTTGCCCGTTTCGAGGCGGCGCTGCAGGCGCGCTTCCCCGATGAGGCAGCCCGGGACAGCGATGCCTTCGAGGAGGCCAGCCGCTTCTACCGCGACCTTTTTCCGCAGCGCCTGGCCGAGATGGGCTATGGCAGCCACTTGCTGGCACTGCGCATCACCTACGGCGGCATGGCTGACGGCGCGCCGGTATGGTTCAGCGATGTCTATGGCTTTGACTACGCCACGCTGAGCGAGGCTGAGACGGGCGAATGATCGCCGAGCTGGGCTATCCCGGGCTGTTTCTGTCGGCACTGGGGGCGGCCAGCCTGCTGCCGCTGCAGTCCGAGGCCGTGCTGGTCGGCCTGCTGCTGGCCGAGTCCCACCCGGTCGCCGCGCTGCTCGTCGTGGCCACCGCCGGTAACCTGCTTGGCTCGCTGCTCAACTGGTGGCTGGGTCGCTCCCTCGACCGTTTCCGCCACCGGCGCTGGTTCCCGGTCGGCGCCGCGCAGCTCGACCGCGCCCAGCACTGGTATCGCCGCTACGGCCGCTGGTCGCTGCTGCTGAGCTGGCTGCCGGTGGTCGGCGACCCGCTGACCCTGGTGGCCGGGATGCTGCGCGAATCGCTGTGGGTGTTCCTGCTGCTGGTCGGTCTGGCCAAGGGCCTGCGCTACCTGGCGCTGGCCGCGCTGACCCTCGGCTGGGGTTGAGCGGGCAGGGCGCGGCGAACGGGTCAATACTCTGTACGGTCAGCCACCTGCCGCCGGAGCCCGCCATGGACCAGCCGATCCACCGTTTCCACGACCTATTCGCCCAGCTCGGCCTGCCCAACGATGCTGCAGCCATCGCCCACTTCATCGAGCGCCACGCGCCGCTGGCGGATGACCTGGCGCTGGCCGACGCGCCGTTCTGGAGCCCGGCCCAGGCGGCCTTCCTGCGCGAGGAAATCCTCGGCGACGCCGACTGGGCCGAGCTGATCGACCAGCTTGGCGCTGCCTTGCGCGCGCGGCGCTGAGCCGGCGTCAGCCGACCTTGGCGATCAGCGCGGCGATTTCGGCGCTACCGAGCACCTTGCCGGCCGACACCACCTGCTCGTCGATGACCAGCGCCGGGGTGGACATCACCCCGAAGGCGGCGATCTCGGCGAAATCGGTGACCTTGACGATCTGCGCCTCGCGGCCGAGCTCGGCCAGTGCTGCGCGGGTGTTGTCGCTGAGGGTGATGCACTTCTTGCAGCCGGTGCCGAGGATCTTGATGAGCATGGCGGTTCTCCTGGGTGGTAAAGAGGGTCAGAGCAACAGGTAGGCGAAGGCGTTGAACAGATAGCCGATCAGCATGATGCCGACCACCACGATGGCGAAGAACAGTGCGAGCAGCGGCGCCTTGACCACCTTCTTGAGCATGATCAGCGAGGGCAGCGATAGCGCGGTCACCGCCATCATGAAGGCCAGCACGGTGCCCAGGCCAACGCCCTTGGCCACCAGCGCCTCTGCAATCGGCAGGGTGCCGAAGATGTCGGCGTACATCGGCACACCGACCAGTGCGGCGACGGGCACCGACCACCAGTGGTCCTTGCCGATCACCGCAGTGATCAGGTCTGCCGGGAGCCAGTTGTGGATAGCGGCGCCGATGCCCACGCCGATCAGGATATACAGCCAGACCTTGCGGATGATTTCGCCGACCTGCTCGCAGGCGTAGGACAGGCGATCACGCAGACTCAACTGCTCCTGGGGCAGATCCAGCACCTTG
>CAZFFB010000020.1:0-14201 GCA_964517735.1 uncultured Pseudomonas sp. | reverse complement strand
GCGCAACCCTGAAGCCAGCTCAGCAGTTAACTGAGCCACTACTTCTGCCCTCTGCCTCACCCTGAAAACAATGTAACTCATTGATTTTCAAAGGATTTCGGCATCACTGCAGAAGTGAGGCGCATTATAGACCAAGAAGACAGGACGTCAAGCACCTTTCAGCGCCAGCATGGTGACCTTGGCAAAAGCCTTCTTGCCCGCCTGGCAGATATAAGCCCTGCCCCGCTCGAAGATAAAGTCGCGATCCACCACCACACCATCGACACGCACACTACCTGCATTCAGCAGATCGCGCGCCGCAGCAGCATTACGCACCAAGCCTGCCCGATTCAACACCGCCGCAATTGGCAGATCAGCCTCTGACTCCAGCACCACCTCCGGCAGATCATCCGGCAGCTCACCTTCCCGGAGTCGATTCCCTGCCGAACGATGTGCAGTCGCCGCGGCTTCCTCGCCATGGAAGCGCGCCACGATCTCCTCAGCCAGCTTGATCTTGATGTCTCGCGGATTGGCGCCATGCTCGACATCTCGACGGAACTCCTCGATTTCCTCCATGGGGCGGAAGCTGAGCAGCTCGAAGTAGCGCCACATCAGGGAGTCTGGCAGCGACACCAGCTTGCCATACATCACCCCTGGCGCTTCCTGGATACCCACATAATTGCCGAGCGACTTCGACATCTTCTTGACGCCATCGAGCCCCTCCAGCAAAGGCATGGTCACGATAGATTGCGATTCCTGACCATACGCACGCTGCAGCTCGCGCCCCATCAGCAGATTGAACTTCTGATCAGTACCGCCCAGCTCGACATCCGCACGCAGCGCTACAGAGTCATAGCCCTGTACCAACGGGTAAAGGAACTCGTGAATGGCTATCGGCTGACTGCCGGTATAACGCTTATGAAAGTCATCGCGCTCAAGCATCCGCGCCACCGTGTAATGGGAGGCCAGGCGAATGAAGTCAGCCGGCGACAGACGATCCATCCAGGTGGAGTTGAAAGCCACCTCGGTCCTCGCCGGGTCAAGAATCTTGAACACCTGAGCCTTGTAGGTCTCGGCATTCTCCAGCACCTGCTCGCGCGTCAGCGGCGGGCGAGTGGAATTCTTGCCACTCGGGTCACCGATCATGCCGGTGAAATCACCGATCAGAAAGATCACCTGATGCCCCAGTTCCTGGAACTGTCGCAGCTTGTTGATCAGTACGGTATGCCCAAGATGCAGATCCGGGGCCGTCGGATCAAAGCCCGCCTTGATTCGCAAGGGCTGCCCACGCTTGAGCTTGGCCACCAGCTCTGATTCGACCAGGATCTCTTCTGCACCGCGCTTGATCAGCGCCAGCTGCTCTTCAACCGACTTCATTAGGCTGCCCATCACGACATGAACCAAGGGGCGCCAACGATACAAGATCACCCGGGTTTTACAAAACACCAGACACCCACGCAGCGTGCAGGCGCACGAAGGCACCTGCCAGGGTTGCCTCGCAGACGCTTTGGTTATAATTTAGACAGTTATTGCACTCTCAAGAACCCCGCCCACCATGACGGATTCATCCCGAAACAAACCCAGCTACCCGAAGAGCCACCTGCTGGCTGCCAGCGGTGTTCTCGCGACGCTGTGTCTCTCGCTGCTGATCTTCCCCAGCAGTCAGGTGGAAGCCAAGAGAACCACTCTGCCGTTTGGCTTCGAAGAGCGCAGCCTGTCGACGCTCGATGAGCTTGCAGAGAATGACGCCGACACGGACGAAGAAGTCACAGCACATTCCGTGCAGGTGACCAAACAGACCGAACCGGCGAAGCAGGCCAGCCCCGCTCACCTGAGCCTGGCGGCACAGCGTGGCGACACCCTCTCGACGCTGTTCCAGCGCGCAGGCCTTGATAGCAGCACCTTGCATCGCGTGCTGGCCAGCGACAGAGAGGCCGGCAAGCGACTGACCCGCATCAGGCTCGGGCAGGTCTTCGAGTTTCATCTCGATGAGCAGGGCGCGCTGAAGTCTCTGCATACCCGCATGAACAGCCTCGAGAGCATCGAAGTCCTGCGCGAGCAAGACAGCTTCCGCATCAAGCACGACAAGCTCACCCCAAGCATTCGCCAGGCCTATGCACGCGCCACCATCACCAGCTCACTGGCCGCCGCGGTCAACAAGGCAGGCATGCCCGCCGCGATTACCTATGCCCTTGCCGAAGCCTTCGTCTACGACATCGACTTCGCGCTGGACATTCGCAAGGGTGACGAATTCGAGGTGATCTACGAACAAAAGGTCGTTGAGGGAAAGGTCGTCGGCCACGGAAAAATTCTGGCGGCCCGCTTCACCAACCGCGGCAAGACCTACTCGGCGATCCGCTACAGCACGACAACCGGCAGCAGCCAGTACTACACCGCTGATGGACGCAGCATGCGCAAGGCGTTTAACCGCAACCCGATCGACAGCGCACGCATCTCCTCGAAATTCAACCCCAACCGCCGCCATCCCGTCCTCAACAAGATCCGCGCCCACAACGGCGTCGACTATGCCGCACCGACCGGAACCCCGATCAAGGCCACCGGCGATGGCCGCGTAGTACTCGCAGGGCGCAAGGGGGGTTATGGCAACACCGTCATCATCCAGCACGGCAACAGCTACCGCACCCTGTATGCGCACATGCACGGTTTTGCCAAGAACATCCGTACTGGTCAGACGGTCAAGCAGGGTCAGGTGATCGGCTATGTCGGTAGCACTGGTCTTTCGACCGGTCCGCACCTGCATTACGAGTTCCAGGAGAAAGGACGACATATCGACCCGCTGAGCAAGAAGCTGCCCGTTGCCGACCCGCTGAGCGGCAAGGAGCGTCAGCGCTTCCTGCAACATACTCAGCCTCTGCTGGCGCGCATGGACCGTGAACGTTCGAGCATGCTGGCGTTGAACAAGCGCTGAAGCCGCCATGCCGCTCTATCTTGGTCTCATGTCCGGTACCAGCCTGGACGGTCTGGACATCGCCCTGATCGAACAACAGGGCAACACGACCCGCCTGCTGGCCAGTCAGGGTCTGCCAATGCCGGATGAGCTGCGCCAGCAACTGCTGTCGCTGTGCCAGAGCGGCACCGACGAGATCGCCCGGGCGGCCTGCGCCGAGCAGGCTTGGGTCACCCTGGCAGCTGATGGCATCAGGGGCCTACTGCAACAGATGCAACTGCATGCCTCGCAGATCCGTGCCATCGGCAGTCACGGCCAGACCATCCGCCATGAACCGCAACGCGGCTTCACCGTGCAGATCGGCAATCCGGCGCTGCTCGCCGAACTGACCGGCATTACCGTGGTCGCCGATTTTCGCCGCCGCGATGTTGCCGCTGGCGGTCAAGGCGCGCCGCTGGTACCCGCCTTCCATCAGGCACTGTTCGGCCAGCCGCACCCCAGAGTCATCGTCAACATCGGCGGTTTCAGCAACCTAACCCTGCTCGCGCCGCAAGCGCCGGTGCGTGGCTTTGACTGCGGGCCCGGCAATGCCCTGATGGATGCCTGGATCCAGCAACACCGCCAGGTCGCTTTCGATCGCAACGGCGCCTGGGCCGCCAGTGGCCAGCCAGTCCCGGCACTGCTCGAGCGCCTGCTGGGTGATCACTACTTCAGCCAGCGCGGCCCCAAGAGCACCGGGCGCGAGCATTTCAACCTCGACTGGCTGCAGCAGCACCTGAACGCCCTGCCGGCATCCTCCCCCGTCGATGTGCAAGCCACCTTGCTGGAGCTGACGGCGCGCAGCATTGCAGCCGACATCACCCACAACCTGCCCAGCGCCCGAGAGGTACTGGTCTGCGGTGGTGGCGCCCATAACGGACACCTGATGCAGCGTCTGGCCCGACTGCTGCCAGACATGCAGGTCGCACCGACCGATCAGCACGGATTGCCCGCCGACTGGATCGAGGCCATGGCCTTTGCCTGGCTGGCTCATCGCTGCCTGGAAGGTCTGCCCGGCAACTGTCCGGATGTGACTGCCGCCCGTGGCCCACGCATTCTCGGCGCCATCCATCCCGCCTGAGCCCCCCGCTAAAATGACAACGCCGCGCAAAAGCGCGGCGTTGTCGCCCAATCAAGCAGCGTCAGATCGAGAACGATTGCCCGCAACCACAGGTGGTGGTCGCGTTGGGGTTCTTGATCACAAAGCGCGAACCCTCGAGGCCCTCCTGGTAATCGACTTCCGAGCCTGCCAGGTACTGGAAGCTCATCGGGTCGACCACCAGGCTGACGCCATCACGCTCGACAACCGTATCGTCTTCGGCCAGCTCGTCATCAAAGGTGAAGCCGTACTGGAATCCCGAGCAACCGCCGCCGGTGACGAACACCCGCAGCTTGAGGCGCTCGTTACCCTCCTCTTCGATCAGGCTCTTCACCTTGTTGGCTGCATTCTCGGTGAACAGCAGCGGTGTAGGGGTGAAGGTTTCAATACTCATGTCCGGAACTCCAGGCGCGCGGCCGTATTGCAGCACAGAGGCTTGGCATTATCGTCAACCGAGCGAAACGGTCAACTATTGCGCGACCGACCGGCCGGCACCGGGCGATCGCGCAGATGCTCAGGGCAGCAGCGCCGCGTTCGACAAGCCCAGGCGCTCGTCAAGGCCAAACAGGATGTTCATGTTCTGCACCGCCTGACCGGAAGCCCCCTTGACCAGGTTGTCGATCACCGACAGCACCACCACCAGATCGCCGCCCTGCGGACGATGCACGGCAATACGGCAGACGTTGGCACCGCGCACACTGCGGGTTTCCGGGTGGCTGCCGGCCGGCATCACATCGACGAACGGCTCAGCGGCATAACGCTGCTCGAACAGTGCCTGCAGGTCGACACTGCGATCTGCCACGCGCGCGTAAAGGGTGGCGTGAATACCGCGGATCATCGGCGTCAGGTGCGGCACGAAGGTCAGGCCGATCTCGCCGCCTGCGGCGCGGCGCAGCCCCTGACTGATTTCCGGCAGGTGGCGATGTCCCTTGACCGAGTAGGCCTTCATGCTCTCGCCCGCCTCGCAGAGCAGCGAGCCGACACTGGCCCCACGCCCGGCACCACTGACGCCGGACTTGCAATCGGCGATCAGGGTCAGCGGATCGGCCAGACCCGCCTCCAGCAGCGGCAGGAGCCCCAGCTGGGTGGCGGTCGGGTAGCAGCCAGGCACGGCAATCAGTCGCGCCCCCTTGATCGCCTCGCGATTGACCTCCGGCAGACCATAAACCGCCTCAGGCAGCAGATCCGGTGCGCCATGGGGCTGGCCATACCAGCGACTCCACTCCTCGGCATCCTGCAGACGGAAGTCAGCCGACAGGTCGATGACTCGCGTGCCGGTGGCCAGCAATTCGCCAGCCAGAGCATGGGCCACGCCATGCGGTGTGGCGAAGAACACCACATCACAGGCGCCCAGACGTGCCACATCCGGCACACTAAAGCGCAGTGCGTCATAGTGACCACGCAGATTGGGGTACATGTCGACCACCCGCACACCTTCCTCGGAGCGCGAGGTGATCACCTCGACCTGCGCCTGTGGATGCTGGGCCAGCAGCCGCAGCAGCTCCACACCGGTATAGCCGGTCCCCCCAACAATGCCGACCTTGATCATCTCGTCTCCCCCGCGGGCGATCTGCAAAAGAAGCACGCATGATAAGGCCGCCACCTGCAGCCGGCCAACCGCCGGATGACGGCACCGCCCCGTACGACTACCATCGCCACGCCATCCGCCTCCCCTGCATTCACAAAAGGATCATCCGATGCTCTACCTCTGGCTCAAGGCCCTGCACATCATCGCTGTCATCTGCTGGTTTGCCGGCCTGTTTTACCTGCCACGGCTGTTCGTCTACCACGCCATGAGCAGCGATGCACAAAGCCACGAACGCTTCTGCGTGATGGAGCGCAAGCTGTATCGCGGCATCATGGTGCCCTCGATGCTCGCCACCGTGCTGCTGGGCATCTGGATGCTGGTGATCAATCCGGCCCTGTTCGCCAGCGGCATCTGGCTGCATATCAAGCTGACCCTGGTGGTCCTGCTGATCGGTTATCACCACCTGTGCGGCGCGATGCTGAAAAAGTTCGCCCGCGGCGAGAACCGCCGGGGGCATGTGTTCTACCGCTGGTTCAACGAAGTGCCGGTGATCTTCCTCCTGGCCATCGTCATTCTGGTCGTTGTACGCCCGTTCTGAGTCACCGTACGGTTCCGGCGGAATGGGGGTGCAGGTAGACTGCGCCCCCGTCCCGACAAGCGACGCCTGCGGAGAGCCCCATGCCCAGCTATACCCTGATCACCGGTGCCTCCAGCGGTCTTGGCCTGGCGCTGGCAGAAGCCCTGGCGCGGCGCGGGGCGGCGCTGATTCGGGTCGCCCGCGAGCGACCGGCCCTTGAGAGCATCGCCTGCGAACTGAGCCAGCGCTTTGCCGTGGAGGTGATGTTTCGCGTCTGCGACCTGACCGAGCCTCTGCAGCTCAGCGGCCTGCTGCATGAGATCGAACAGTCGGGCTATCTGATCGAGCGCCTGATCAACAATGCCGGCAGCGCCTGCGCTGGTGATTTTCTCGCCCACGACTGGCGGCGCGAGCGTCAGCTGCTGGAGCTGAACATCCTGGCGCTGACCCGCCTGTGTCATGCGCTGAGTGGCCAGATGGCAGCACGTGGCGGCGGCGAAATTCTCAATGTCGCCTCGCTGGCCGCCTTCCAGCCCGGCCCCTGGCTGAGCAGCTACTACGCCAGCAAGGCCTTCGTCCTGCACTTCTCCGAAGGGCTGCACCATGAGCTGGCCGCGCAGGGCGTGCATGTGGCCGTCCTCTGCCCGGGGCCGATGCGCACCTCTTTCTGGCACAACGCCCGACTGGATCTGCGTCACCTGCAGGGCAGCACCTGGCTGATGAATGCCGAGCAGATTGCCCTGGCGGCCCTCGATGGCCTGGAGCGGCGCCGGACGCTGATCATTCCCGGCTGGCGCAACCGCCTGGCCAGCCTGCTGCCTCGCCTGCTGCCACGCGCCCTGACCCGTTACCTGGCCGGACAGCTCAACCGCCGCCTGCTGCCGCGCTGAGGCGGGGCTGGGCGCCCTGTGGTCCTGCCAGTAGAATCAGCGCATTCCCTGCCAATCAGGAGCACTCCGGTGGATTGTCTGTTCTGCAAGATCGTCAACGGTGATATCCCGGCCCGCATGCTCTACGAAGACGACCAGGTGATCGCCTTCCATGACATCGCCCCACAGGCGCCGGTGCATTTTCTGGTCATTCCCAAAAAACACATCGCCACCCTCGATGCAGTGGGCGAGGAAGACCGCGCACTGCTCGGCCACATCCTCTATACCGCCCAGCGGCTGGCCCGCGAGCAGGGCTGCGAGGAAGGTTTTCGGGTAGTGATGAACTGCAATGCGCTGGGCGGCCAGACCGTCTATCACATTCACCTGCATGTGCTCGGCCAGCGCCAGCTGCACTGGCCACCGGGCTGAGACCCGCGCCCCACCCCACCCCTGCTGCCCGAGGAGATCGCGATGAACATGCAACGCCAGTACTCCCCCGCTGACCGGCTGCTGATGCAGGCCGATGCGGCGCTGCGCACCCTGCTGCCCTTCAGTGGCCAACCGGCGCGTCCGTCGCCCGCCCAGGCGCTGGAAGACACCCCGCTGGAGGAGCATGACCGGCGTCATGTCTGCGGCCTGATGCGCATCAACCACACCGGCGAGGTCTGCGCGCAGGGGCTCTATCAGGGCCAGGCACTGACCGCCAGACTGGCCGAAACCCGTCAGTCCATGGAGCAGGCAGCGGATGAGGAGATCGATCATCTGGCCTGGTGCGAGCAGCGCATCCGCGAGCTGGGCGGTCGACCGAGCCTGCTGAATCCACTGTTCTATGGCCTGTCCCTGGGGATAGGCGCCGGGGCCGGACTGCTCAGCGATCGGGTCAGCCTGGGCTTTGTCGCCGCCACCGAGGATCAGGTGGTCCGGCATCTGGACAGCCACCTGCAGGAGCTGCCCGAGAGCGACCGGCGCTCGCGGGCCATCCTCGAGCAGATGCGCACCGATGAGCTCGAGCACGCCAGCAACGCGCTGGAAGCAGGCGGCCTGCGCTTCCCGGCGCCGGTCAAGTTCGGCATGCGGCTGCTGGCCAAGGTGATGACCAGCACCACGTATCGTCTGTAAATCACCGCCACCGCTAAGCAGAAGGGGTGTCCGATGGACACCCCTTCTGCTGGGTGGGTCAGCGTGCAGCGCCGTGCGGCTTTACTGATCCCAGGGACGATCACCGTCCGCATCGCGGATGCGGGTCGGCAGCCCCATCTGGTCCAGCAGGTGCAGGAACGGTTCCGGCGCCAGCTCCTCGACGTTGACCATCCGCCGGCTGTTCCACTCGCCACGAGCGATCAGACGCGCAGCAGCCACCGGCGGCACACCGGCCGTGTAGGAAATGCCCTGGCTGTCGGTCTCGGCGTAGGCCTCCTCGTGATCGGCCACGTTATAGATCAGCAGCTCGCGGGGCTCGCCATCCTTCTCGCCGCGCACAAGATCCGCGATGCAGGTCTTGCCGGTATAACCCGGCGCCAGCGAAGCCGGATCCGGCAGCACAGCCTTGACCACCTTGAGGGGCACCACTTCCAGCCCTTCTGCCGTGCGCACCGGCTGCTCGCTGAGCAGACCCAGGTTCTTCAGCACGGTGAACACGTTGATGTAGTGGTCACCAAAGCTCATCCAGAAACGCACGTTCGGCACGCCGAGGTTCTTCGACAGCGAGTGCACCTCATCGTGACCGGTCAGGTACAGATTCTGCTCGCCAACCACCGGCAGGTCATCCGTGCGCTTGACCTCGAACATCCGGTTGCTGGTCCACTGGCTGTTCTGCCAGCTCCACACTTGACCGGTGAACTCGCGGAAATTGATTTCCGGATCGAAGTTGGTGGCAAAGTACTTGCCATGGGAGCCGGCGTTCACGTCGAGAATATCGATCGAATCGATGCGATCGAAATGCCGCCGACTGGCCAGCGCTGCCCAGGCATTGACCACGCCCGGATCAAAGCCCACCCCAAGGATCGCCGTGATGCCCCGTGCCTCGCACTCGGCCAGATGCTTCCACTCGTAGTTGGCATACCAGGGCGGCGTCTCGCAGATCTTGCCCGGCTCTTCATGGATAGCGGTATCAAGGTAGGCTGCTCCGGTCTCGATGCAGGCGCGCAGCACCGACATGTTGAGGAACGCCGAACCGACGTTGATGACGATCTGCGAATCGGTTTCACGAATGAGCGCCTGGGTGGCCTCGACGTCCAGCGCATCCAGGGCATAGGCCCGCAGCTGCGCCGGCTGCCTGAGGCTGCCCTTGGCCTGCACGCTGTCGATGATGGCCTGGCACTTGGCGATACTGCGCGAGGCGATCGCTATCTGGCCGAGCTCATCATTGTGTTGCGCGCACTTATGGGCCACGACCTTGGCCACACCTCCAGCACCGATGATCAGAACGTTTCTTTTCAATTTATCTCCCTCGCCGCCAGTCTCAGGAAAGACTGGCCAGGTAGTCGTCGAAACCAAACTCGCGAACCACCTCGATGCTGCCATCGAGCTGGCGCACGGCAATGGCCGGCATCTTGAGTCCGTTGAACCAGTTTTTCTTGACCATGGTGTAACCCGCTGCGTCGATGAACGACAGCCGATCGCCGATGGCCAGCGGACGATCGAATTGGTATTCGCCGAAGATGTCTCCGGCCAGGCAGGATTTGCCGCACACCATGTAGGTGTACTCGCCCTCACAGGGCGCCATCTTGGCGTTGAGGCGATAGATCAGCAAGTCGAGCATGTGAGCCTCGATGGAGCTGTCCACCACTGCCAGGTGCTTGCCATTGTAGAGGGTGTCCAGCACGGTCACCTCAAGGGAGGCGCTCTGGGTGATGGCTGCCTCGCCAGGCTCAAGGTAAACCTGCACGCCATAGCGCTCGGCAAAGGCCTTGAGACGGGCGCAAAACGCCTCGAGCGGATAGCCCTCGCCGGTAAAATGGATACCCCCGCCCAGACTCACCCACGCCACCTGCTCAAGCAGATGACCAAAGCGCTCCTCGATCCGCCCCAGCATCTGGTCGAACAGCTCAAAGCTCGCGTTCTCGCAGTTGTTATGGAACATGAAGCCGGAAATCTGCCCGATCACCGCCTCGATGCGCGCCGGATCCCACTCCCCCAGCCGACTGAAGGGGCGGGCCGGATCGGCGAGCAGATAGTCGGAGCTGCTGACCTGCGGATTGACACGCAGACCGCGCACAGCGCCGGCGGTCGCCTCGGCAAAGCGCTCAAGCTGGCCGATCGAATTGAAGATCACCTTGTCGGAGTGGGCGAGCATCTCCTCGATCTCGTCATCGGCCCAGGCCACGCTGTAGGCATGAGTCTCGCCGGCAAATTTCTGCCGTCCAAGCTTGAGCTCATAGAGCGACGAGGAGGTGGTGCCGTCCATGTACTGCTGCATCAGGTCGAACACAGACCAGGTAGCAAAGCACTTGAGCGCCAGCAGGGCCTTGGCCCCGGACTGCTTGCGCACATAGTCGATCTTCTCAAGGTTGACCAGCAGCTTCTGCTTGTCGATGAGGTAATAAGGCGTCTTGATCATTTGAAAACCCATGCATAGGCACCCGGCAGGCTAAAGGCGCCTGCCTGGCCAATATGGCGGCGAATTGTGTCGATAAGAGGATCGCCGGGCAAAGCCGGCAGTCGATCGCCAGAAAGCCGGCTCAACCGGCACAAGGCCTGACGGCGTCAGGCACCCAGCTCGACGATCTCGTAACTGTGGGTCAGTACCACCCCGGCCCGCTCGAGCATGATCGAGGCCGAGCAGTACTTCTCTGCCGAAAGCTCCACGGCCCGCTTGACCTGGGCTTCCTTGAGACCGCGGCCTTTGACCACAAAGCGCATGTCGATACGGGTGAACACCTTGGGCTCGCTGTCAGCGCGCTCGGCTTCAAGGAAGGCCTCGCAGCTCTCCACCGCCTGGCGGGACTTCTTGAGAATACTCACCACATCGAAGCTGCTGCAGCCACCCAGCCCCAGCAGCAACATCTCCATCGGCCGCACACCGAGGTTGCGGCCACCGTGCTCGGGCGGACCGTCCATCACCACCACATGGCCACTGCCCGACTCGCCAAGGAACATGGCCTCGCCGGCCCACTGGATACGCGCTTTCATCCAACAGACTCCGTACTCGCAAAAAACCGGCGCAGCTTACCACAGCGCAGTGCTGTGCTCCCCAGGCTGCACTCTGAGAACTGCTCCACGTATTCAGCCTGCTTGGGCCACAGGGCTCTCTGCTAAGCTTTAAAACCGCAAGGCAGCACACCGCGTTGCAAGCGTTCTCTCACTTTTCAGGACCCGCAATGGTTGCGATCACTCACCTCGCCAGGATCAGGCATCTCGACAAGCTGATGGCGCACTGCCACCGTCGCCGCTTCGCCGCCAAGACCACCATCATTTACGCAGGCGATCGCTGTGAGAGTCTGTTCTTCCTCATCAAAGGCTCGGTCACCATTCTCATTGAAGATGACGACGGTCGGGAGATGATTATCTCCTATCTCAATCCCGGGGACTTCTTCGGCGAGATGGGACTGTTCGGCCAGGAAGGCAGCGCAGCACGCAGCGCCTGGGTCAGGGCCAAGAGCGAGTGTGAAGTGGCGGAGATCACTTACACCAAGTTCCGCGAGCTGGTGCAGCAGGACCCGGACATCCTTTACACGCTGGCCGGGCAGATGGCCGAGCGCCTGCGCCAGACCACCCGCAAGGTCGGTGATCTGGCCTTTCTCGATGTCACCGGCCGGGTGGCTCGCACCTTGCTCGCGCTGTGCAAGCAGCCCGACGCCATGACCCATCCCGACGGCATGCAGATCAAGATCACCCGCCAGGAAATCGGCCGCATCGTCGGCTGCTCGCGGGAAATGGTCGGCCGGGTGCTCAAGACCCTCGAGGAGCAGGGTCTGGTCAGCGTCAAAGGCAAGACCATGGTGGTATTCGGCACCCGCTAAGGCATCTGCCGCACACACAAAGGCCGTCCCGAGGGACGGCCTTTTGCATTCTGCGCGCCTTTCAGCCCGGGAAGAACAGCCGGCGCAGCTCCTCACCCGGCTCGGGCGCGCGCATGAACGCCTCACCGACCAGGAAACTCCACACCTCGTGCCGCTCCATCAGCTCGACATCGGCGCGCGACAGGATGCCGCTCTCGGTGATCACCAGACGATCCTGAGGAATCCGCGGCAGCAGCTCAAGGGTAGTATCGAGCGATACCTCGAAGGTGTGCAGGTTGCGGTTGTTGATGCCAAGCAGCGGGGTGTCGAGATGCTTGAGCGCACGCTCCAGCTCCGCACCGTCATGCACCTCGACCAGCACGTCCAGCCCCTGCTCCTTCGCCACCTGGGCCAGCTCGACCAGCTGCACATCGTCGAGGCAGGCGACGATCAGCAGCACACAATCGGCTCCGATGGCCCGCGCTTCGACGATCTGATACGGGTCAATAAGGAAATCCTTGCGGATCACCGGCAGCGCGCAGGCAGCACGCGCCTGCTGCAGGTAGGCGTTGCCGCCCTGGAAGAAGTCGACATCGGTGAGCACCGACAGGCAACTGGCACCGCCGGCTGCATAGCTGGCGGCGATCTGCGCCGGATCGAAGTCGGCGCGGATCACCCCCTTGCTCGGCGAGGCCTTCTTCACCTCGGCGATCACCGCAGGCTTGCGCTGCGCGGCCTGCTGCTGCAAAGCTCGGGCGAAGCCACGCGGCGCAGAGGCCACGCGAGCGCGCGCCTCCTGCTCGGCAAGACTGACCCGGGCATGGGCCTCGACGACTTCCTCGATCTTGCGGGCGACGATCCTTTCCAGCACGGTCGGTACGCTCATGCCTGGTTCTCCACTTTGAACACGTTGGTGAACGACGCCAGCTCATCCATCTTCTCGCGGGCCAGGCCGGTGTGCAGGGCATCGTGAGCCAGCTGCACGCCTTCCTTGAGGCTGGTGGCGTGGTCAGCGGCATACAGCGCCGCACCGGCATTGAGGATGATCATGTCGGCAGCCTTCTGGCCGTTCTCGGTCTTGCGCCGACCGAGGGCATCGCGGATCAGCTCCAGCGACTGCGCCGCGCCCTCGACGTTGAGGCCGATCAGGCTCTGGCTGCGGATGCCGAAGTCCTCGGGCTGGATGCGGTACTCGCTGATCACCCCGTCCTTGAGTTCGGCGACATGGGTCGGTGCGGCCAGGCTGATCTCGTCGAGACCGTCCTGGGCGTGCACCACCAGCACGTGCTGGCTGCCCAGGCGCTGCAGCACCTCGGCCAGCGGCCGGCACAGCGCCTGGCTGAATACGCCAAGCACCTGATGGCGCACGCCGGCCGGGTTGGCCAGCGGGCCGAGCATGTTGAAGAGGGTGCGCAGGCCCAGCTCGCGGCGCGCCGCCGCGGCATGGCGCATGGCGCCGTGGTGGGCCGGGGCGAACATAAAGCCGACGCCGACCGTCTCGATGCAGCGCGCCACCTGCTCGGGGCTCAGGTCGAGGTAGATGCCGGCCGCTTCCAGCAGGTCGGCGCTGCCGCTCTTGCCGGACACCGCGCGGTTGCCGTGCTTGGCCACCTTGCCGCCAGCCGCGGCGACCACGAAGGCCGCGGCGCTGGAGACGTTGAAGATGTTCATGCCGTCGCCGCCGGTGCCGCAGGTGTCGACCAGCCGCTCGGCGTCGATGCTCACCGGCGCGGCCAGCTCGCGCATCACCTGCACCGCACCGACGATCTCGTCGATGGTCTCGCTCTTCATGCGCAGGCCCATCAGAAAGGCGCCGATCTGCGCCTCGGTGCACTGGCCGGTCATGATCTGGCGCATCACCGCCTGCATCTCGGCGGTGGACAGATCCAGCTGGTTGACCACCCGGTTGAGGGCTTCCTTGATGTCCATCAGCGCACGCCTCCGCTCTGCTTGAGGAAATTGGCCAGCAGCTCGTGGCCCTGCTGGGTGAGGATCGATTCGGGGTGGAACTGCACGCCCTCGACGTTCAGCGTCTTGTGGCGCAGGCCCATGATCTCGTCGACCGAGCCGTCTTCCAGCTGGGTCCAGGCGGTGATCTCCAGGCAGTCCGGCAGGCTCTCGCGGCGCACCACCAGCGAGTGGTAGCGGGTCACGGTGAGCGGATTGGCCAGCCCCTCGAACACGCCCTGGTCCTGGTGGAACACCGGGCTGGTCTTGCCGTGCATGGCCACGCGAGCGCGCACCACCTCGCCGCCGAAGGCC
>CAZFFB010000019.1:10776-14571 GCA_964517735.1 uncultured Pseudomonas sp. | reverse complement strand
TCGCTCAAGCCCTGCAAGTGGGCCATCAAGCCGTAGTCGGTCACGAACAGCTTGGGCGATTTCTGTAGGCGTTTGCCGAGATTGGACGACCAGGCGGGTACCTGGCGCACGAGGAAAAGGGTCTCCAGCAGGGTCAGATAGCGCTTGAGCGTGGTCTGCGGAATACCTGTCGAGCGCGACAGCTCGGCGGCATTGAGCAGGCCGCCACTGCGGGCGCCCAGCAGCTGCATCAGCCGCGGCATCTCCGTCAGCCCCTCGATCTGGGCCAGATCGCGGACGTCACGCAGTAAGATCGTATGCAGATAACTCTCGAACCAGGCTTCCCGCCGCCGCTCGCTGGAGCGACTCAGCGCCTCCGGATACCCTCCGCGGCTCAGCCTGGCGATGAAGTCCTGCCGCTCGAAATGGCACTTGTCCGGCAGCTGGCCGCTGAACAGTCGGTCAATCAGGCTCAGGGGCTGCCGCTCGATTTCGCTTTGCGCCAGAGGCCAGAGGTTCAGCACTTCCATACGCCCGGCCAGGGAGTCGGCAATCTGCGGCAGCAACAGCACATTGGCCGAGCCGGTCAGCAGGAAACGCCCAGCGGTACGCTCGCGATCCACCGCCGCCTTGATGGCCAGGAACACCCCAGGCGCACGTTGCACCTCATCGAGACAGACCGCCCCCTTGAGCGCGTTGACGAAACCAAAGGGATCGGCCTGCACGGCCGCCAGCACAGCCGGGTCGTCGAAGGTGTAGTAGGTTGCCTCGCGGCCGAGGTTCTGGATCAACGTGCTCTTGCCGGTCTGGCGGGCGCCGTTGACCAGCACGACTGGCGAATCGTCCAGGGCGGCAAGCAGATTTTGACGGATTTTGCGTACGTACATGGTGTAAATTCATCCACTAAATGGTGGAAATTACACCAAAAACCTCTGGCAATTCATAGCGCGGTGCCTGCCGTTTCCACGCCTGACTGTGGCTGGAGGCCGTGCCCCGAAGGGCTGGGCAGGCAGGTTCATGAAGGCTCGGCTGCAGCCATGTGCGGCAGTACAGCCGAGCCTGTGACGGTCTCCTGACCTTGGTGCCTTTTCAGCGCACCACGTGCAAGAAGTGCATGTGCCGCTCGTACTGGTCGAGGATGTCGTCGATCACCTCGTCGCGCGACCAGCCCATCACGTCGTAGTCCTGGCCGCCCTCGAGCAGGTGCACCTCGGCGCGGAAGTACTTGCGCTCCTCGTCGCCCTCAAGCATCACAAAGCTTGGCTGCACGTAGGCGCGCGGGCGCACCTCGTAGACGAAGTCGACCTCGGCGCCGTGGCGCACCTCCAGGCGCACGCGGTGGTCGTCGCCGCTCTGCACCTCGCCGGTGAGGTTCTGCTTGCGCAGTTCCTCGGCCACTGCCAGGCAGGCCGGCTGCACCACCTCGTCGAGGAAGCGGTTGACGTGGGCGCGGCGCGGGAACATCACCAGGTTGCGCAGGCGGCGCTGCCAGCCGCCGTGGATCTGCGCGTGGCGGCCGTGGCCGGGGGTCTGCTGGCGCAGCACGCGCTTGGTCGAGTCGAGGTGCAGGGCCTTGAGCAGGCCCCACATCGAGGCCAGCAGGATCACCGAGAACGGCAGGGCGCTGGCGATGGTGGCGGTCTGCAGGGCGCTCAGGCCGTCGGCCAGCAGCAGGGCGATGGCCACCACGCCGATCGAGGCGGCCCAGAAGATCCGCTGCCACAGCGGGGTGTGCGGGTTGCCGCCGGAGGCGAGCATGTCGACCACCAGCGAGCCGGAGTCGGCCGAGGTGACGAAGAACACCACCACCATCAGCACGGCGACCACCGACAGCACGCTGGCCAGCGGGAACTGTTCGAGGAAGGCGAACAGCGCCAGCGAGCTGTCCTGACCGACCGTGTCGGCCAGGCTGGTCAGGCCGTCGTGCAGGATCATGTGGATGGCGCCGTTGCCGAACACCGTCATCCACAGCAGGGTGAAGCCGGCCGGGACGAACAGCACGCCGCAGACGAACTGGCGGATGGTGCGTCCGCGCGAGACGCGGGCGATGAACATGCCGACGAACGGCGACCAGGACATCCACCAGCCCCAGTACAGCAGGGTCCAGCCGCCCAGCCAGTCGGTCGGCTCGTAGGCATAGAGGTTGAAGGTCTTGCTGACGATCTCCGACAGGTAGCTGCCGGTGTTCTGTACGAAGGTCTGCAGCAGGTAGACGGTCGGGCCGAGCACCAGCACCAGCGCCAGCAGCAGCACCGCCAGGCCAAGGTTCAGCTCGGAGAGGCGGCGGATGCCCTTGTCCAGCCCGGTGACCACCGACAGGGTGGCCAGCGCGGTGACCGCGACGATCAGCACGATCTGCACCCAGAGGCCGACCGGCAGGCCGAACAGGTGGTTGAGGCCGCTGTTGATCTGCAGCACGCCGTAGCCCAGCGAGGTGGCCACACCGAACACCGTGCCGAGGATGGCAAAGATGTCCACTGCATGGCCGATCGGGCCGTGGATGCGCTCGCCGATCAAGGGATAGAGCGCCGAGCGCAGGGTCAGCGGCAGGTTATGCCGGTAGCAGAAGAACGCCAGGATCAGCGCGACCATGGCGTAGATCGCCCAGGCGTGCAGGCCCCAGTGGAAGAAGGTCAGCTTCATCGCCTCGCGGGCGGCCTGCACCGTGTTGGGCTCGCCGACCGGCGGGGCAACGAAGTGCATCACCGGCTCGGCGACGCCGAAGAACATCAGGCCGATGCCCATGCCGGCGGAGAACAGCATGGCGAACCAGGTGGTGTTGCTGTAGTCGGGCTGGCTGTGGTCGGGGCCGAGCTTGATGTCGCCGTAGCGGCTGACGGCGAGGAACACCACGGTGATCAGGATCAGCGCCACGGCCAGCACGTAGAACCAGCTGGCGTTGCCGACGATCCAGTTCTGCACCTGGCCGAACAGGGTCTGGGCGGTCTGTGGCAGGGCCACGGCGAAGGTGACCAGGGCGAAGATCAGCAGAGCCGAGCCGAAGAACACCGGGGGGTTGAGGGTGCGCGCCAGGCGCGGGGAGGTTTCCATTGTGCAAGCGCTCCTTTTGATCGGATGGCCGCTAAGGGCGGGGCACGCAGGGACGTGGAGCAACGCGATCGGCCGCACAACGCCCGTGTGCCAAACGGCGAAGAAGATCGCCTTTTTGCAGGAATTTCCGGGCATTGAGCCGGCCGAAGCCGGCCCACCCTGCCCGGGGCGAAGCGTCAGTCTAGCAGGGTGATAGCCTTTTTAGGGTGGTAAAGGGTTTTCTGATAGCGCGGCTGTATCGATCAGTCGCCGCCCGAGGGCGCTGGCCGGTACTGCAGGGCCTCGGCCAGATGGGCGCGCCCGATGGCCTCGACCTGCTCCAGATCGGCCAGAGTACGCGCCACCTTGAGCACGCGGTGCAGGGCGCGTAGCGACAGGCGCAGGCGCTCGCCAGCCCGCTCCAGCCACAGGCGATCGGCCTCGCCGAGAACGCAGTGGGTCTGCAGGCCGGGGATGTCGAGGTGCGCATTGGCGCAGCCCTGCCGGGCCAGCTGGATGCTCTGGGCCGCGGCCACCTGCCGGGCCAGCGTCGCGCTGTCCGGCCCCTCGCTGGGGGCCTGCAGACGGGTCGGTTCGCGGCGCACGGTCAGGTGCAGGTCGATGCGCTCAAGCAGCGGCCCGGACAGGCGGCTGCGGTAGCGCTGGATCTGCTCGGGGGTGCAGCGGCAGGTCTGCTCCGGATCGCCCAGGTAGCCGCACGGGCAGGGGTTCATTGCCGCCACCAGCTGAAAGCGCGCCGGAAAGCGCAGGCGCTGCTGGCTGCGG
>CAZFFB010000019.1:0-10766 GCA_964517735.1 uncultured Pseudomonas sp. | reverse complement strand
CGAGGCGGCGCGCAAATACGTTGCTTACATGGGCGGGGCCGAGGCGCTGCTGGCTGCGGGCGATGATGATCTCGCCGCTCTCCAGTGGCTCGCGCAGCACTTCCAGCACGCTGCGGGCAAATTCAGCCAGCTCATCCAGAAACAGCACGCCGTGGTGGGCGAGGGTGATTTCGCCGGGGCGCGGCTTGCTGCCACCGCCGACCAGCGCAGCGGCCGAGGCGCTGTGATGGGGCTGGCGGAACGGGCGCTGCGGCCAGCCGGCCAGCGGCGTGTGTCGCTCAAGGGACTGGATGGCCGCCACCTGCAGGGCCTCGTCCTCGCTCAAGGGGGGCAGCAGCCCCGGCAGACGACTGGCCAGCAGGGTCTTGCCGGTACCGGGCGAGCCGCTGAGCAGAAGGTTATGGCGGCCGGCGGCGGCGATCAGCAGGGCACGCTTGGCCGCCAGCTGCCCCTGCACGTCGGCGATGTCGCCCTGAAGGGCGGGCGGGGTGCTCTCGAGCCCCGTGGCCTGCCAGCGCAGCAGGGGCTGCTCGCCGCGCAGGTGGGCGGCGACCTCCAGCAGGTGCTCGGCGACATACAACTCAAGGCCGCTGACCAGGGCGGCCTCCTCGGCGTTGGCGCGCGGCACCAGCAGGGCCCGCCCGGCGGCCCGCGCGGCCAGGGCGGCCGGCAGCACGCCGCTGACCGGGCGCAGCGCGCCGGACAGCGCCAGCTCGCCCAGGCATTCCAGCGAGGCCAGCGCCTCCCCCGGCAGCTGGCCGCTGGAGGCGAGGATGCCCAGCGCGATGGCCAGATCGAAGCGGGCACCTTCCTTGGGCAGATCAGCCGGCGCCAGGCTCAGGGTGATGCGCCGGCTGGGGAATTCAAAGCCGCAGCTGTGGATGGCGCTGCGCACCCGATCCTTGCTTTCGCGCACCGCGGTTTCCGGCAGGCCGACCAGCGTCAGCGAGGGCAGGCCGTTGGCCAGGTGCGCCTCGACGCTGACCGCCGGGGCGTCGATGCCGAGCTGGGCACGGCTGTGGATGATGGCAAAGGACATGATCTCTCCCTGATCAGGCCCGCCGGCCGCGGCTCAGTCGCGCGGCGGCTCCAGGCGGGCTTCAAGTTCGGCCACGCGCGCCTCGAGGGCTTCAAGGCGCGCACGGGTACGGGCAAGGACCGCCATCTGTGCATCGAACTCGTCGCGCCCGACCAGATCCAGCCGGCTGAAGGCGCCTTGCAGCAGGGCCTTGAACTGGGCTTCGAGTTCGGCGCGCGGCAGGGGGGTGTCGGCGCTGAACAGGCGGCTGGCCTGGGTGGCGAGCAGGTCGAGAACGGCTTTGGGCGGCAGCATGATGATCTTCCGGACAACGTGATGGCGCAGTCTAGCAGATGGCCTGCGCCCTGCAGCGCCCGGCGGCGTTGGGGAGCGTGTGCACGGCTTTGGTGCACGGCGCCGCCTGCGGGCCTGCTGCCCGGGCACCACTGACCTGCCGACCCGCAGAATCCGGCCCCTTCGCACAGTTGGCAAGCTTCCTGCATTGATCCCTGCGCCAGTGCCGCTGCGGCTTCGCCCGCGCCGTCCGGGCCTGCCGGCGGCGCGTTACAAAGGCGTGATGCTGCGCTTAGACTTGCCGGGGGGTTCATCCATCCTGGGGCAAGTCCACCATTACAGGAGAAATGACATGAAACTAGTCACCGCCATCATCAAACCCTTCAAGCTCGACGACGTGCGCGAGTCGCTGTCGGAAATCGGCGTACAGGGCATCACCGTCACCGAGGTCAAGGGCTTCGGCCGCCAGAAAGGGCATACCGAGCTGTATCGCGGTGCCGAATACGTGGTCGATTTCCTGCCCAAGGTGAAGATCGAGGTGGCCATCGCCGACGATCAGCTCGACGCGGTGATCGACGCCATCACCAAAGCAGCCAACACCGGCAAGATCGGTGACGGCAAGATCTTCGTGGTCAATCTGGAACAGACCATCCGTATCCGTACCGGGGAATCGGGCACCGACGCCATCTGATACCGCTACTCCCCTGAACCCCCCTCTGCCCCAGGAGTATCCCCCCCATGGAAAACCCCGATCTGCTCGCCCTGCAATACGGGCTCGACACCTTCTACTTCGTGATCTGCGGCGCACTGGTGATGTGGATGGCCGCCGGTTTCTCGATGCTTGAGGCCGGTCTGGTACGGGCCAAGAACACCACCGAGATCCTCACCAAGAACATCACCCTCTATGCGGTGGCCTGCATCATGTACATGCTGGTCGGCTACCACATCATGTACTCAAGCCCTGAAGGCGGCTTCCTGCCCAGCCTTGGCCTGCTGATCGGTGACGAGCACAGCGCCGACAGCGTGCTGGCCGGTGGCGATGATGCGCCCTACTACTCGGCGCGTGCCGACTTCTTCTTCCAGGTGGTGTTCGTCGCCACCGCCATGTCGATCGTCTCGGGGGCGGTGGCCGAGCGCATGAAGCTCTGGGCCTTCCTCGCCTTCGCGGTGGTGATGACCGGCTTCATCTACCCGGTGCAGGGCTACTGGAAATGGGGTTCGGGCTTCCTCAACGAGGCCGGCTTCCTCGATTTTGCCGGCTCCGGTGTCGTGCACCTGTGTGGCGCGGCCGCTGCGCTGGCCGGCGTGCTGCTGCTCGGGCCGCGGCGTGGCAAGTACGGCCCGAACGGTCAGATCAATGCCCTGCCAGGCGCCAACCTGCCGCTGGCGACCTTGGGCACGCTGATTCTCTGGCTCGGCTGGTTCGGCTTCAACGGCGGTTCGCAGCTCAAGGTGAGCACCATCGAGGATGCCAACGCGGTGGCCAGCGCCTTCGTCAACACCAACATGGCGGCCGCCGGCGGTCTGGTGGCGGCGCTGATCCTGGCCCGGCTGATCTTCGGCAAGTCCGACCTGACCATGGCCCTCAACGGTGCCCTGGCCGGCCTTGTGGCGATCACCGCCGAGCCTGTGACGCCCTCGGCGCTGTCTGCCACGCTGATCGGCATGGTCGGTGGCCTGCTGGTGGTCGGCAGCATCCTGCTGCTGGACAAGCTGCACCTCGATGATCCGGTCGGTGCGCTGTCGGTGCATGGTGTGGCCGGCATCTGGGGCCTGCTGGCGGTGCCGCTGACCAACAGCGAGGCGACCTTCTCCGCGCAGTTGCTGGGCATCGTCTGCATCTTCGCCTGGGTGTTCGTGGCCAGCCTGGTGGTCTGGAGCCTGCTCAAGGTGGTCATGGGCCTGCGTGTGGAGGCCGAGGAGGAATACACCGGTGTCGATCTGGCCGAGTGCGGCATGGAAGCTTACCCGGAGTTCACCCGCAAGGCCTGATCCGCACCGCCGCGCGGCGGCAGCGGATCGACAGGGGCACCCATCGGGTGCCCTTTGTTTTTTCCGGCGCCGCGCTAGAATGCGCGCCCATGCAGTACAGCCGGGCCCTGCGGCCTGTGCGTGCCGCCTACACCCTATTGCCGTCCGCCATGCCCTCGAGTACTGGCGGGCTATGACCAACCTGCTCTGCCAGCACCACGGGGGTTCAGCATGAACGAAGAAGAACTGGAACAGGACGACCTGGAGGGCGTCGAGGACGTCGAGGGCGAGGACACCGAGGAGGGTGACGACGGCTTTGGCGCTGATGCCGATGCCGAGGGCGACAGCGACGACGAAGCTCCGGTGCCGGTGGCCAAGAAGGCCAAGAAGGTCGTCGAGCCCGAGGAGCTGCCCTCCATCGAGGCCAAGCAGAAGGAGCGTGACGCTCTGGCGCGCGCCATGGAGGAGTTCCTCGCCCGTGGCGGCAAGGTGCAGGAGATCGACTCCAACGTGGTCGCCGATCCGCCCAAGAAGCCCGAAGGCAAGTACGGCAGCCGCCCCATCTGAGGCGCTGCCGGCCAAGGCGATCACCCGGTTTGGGTGATCGCCTTTTTTGTCGCCGCTGCGGCGGCGCAGCGCACCGTCAGGCGTGCCAGCGCTCCAGCAGCGCCGGCAGCTCATCCAGGCGCTGAATCTGCCCGTCCGGGTCACGCTCGCCCGTCCAGGGCAGCCCCCGGGGGTTGAACCACACGGCGCGCAGGCCGGCCTGCTGGGCACCGTGGATGTCGTCGAGCGGGTGATCGCCGACGTGCACCGCCTCACAGGCCTCAAGGTTCAGGCGGGCGAGGGCGGTGCGAAAGACCTGCGGATCGGGCTTGCCGATGCCGAGCATCTCGGCACTGAAGGCGAACGCAAAGTACTCGCCCAGACCGATGCAGCCGATGTCGGCGTTGCCATTGGTCAAGACCCCCAGGGCATGGCGCTGCGCCAGATGCTGCAACAGCGGGCGGACCTCGGGGAACAGCATCACCTGCTGGCGGGCGGCGAGAAACTGCTGGAAGGCCTGCTCGCCCAGCACACGGGCGGTATCGGCCGGGTAGCCGGCTTCCTCAAGGCAGGCCTGCAGCATGCGCCGGCGCAGCTGACTGATGCGCACGGCCAGGCCCGGTTCTGCTGCCAGCAGGCGCTGGCGCTGACGGGCAAGCTGGCGCGGGGCATCCTGCAGACGCGGCGCATGGCGGGCCAGCCAGTCCAGCAGCGCCGCCTCGGCGGCCTGCAGCACGGGCGCGGTGTGCCAGAGGGTATCATCAAGGTCGAAGGTGATCAGGCGGATTGCCATGGCAGCTCCAGGGCCTGCGGGTCAGGGGGCATCATCATCAGCGTGCTGGGTGTCAGGTGGTGATGCGCGGGTGCGCGCCTCCTGCGTCGCCCGGCAGGCCCGCGGGTGGCTCTTGCGGTAGACCCGGGCCAGATGGCGGAAATCCAGCGGTGCATAGAGCGCGCTGCGCGGTGGCTCGTCAGCGGCCTGCAGCAGCGGGTCCGTGTCGATATCAGGGGGGGTGGGCAGGCGGGCCATGCCGGCGCGGCGGATGCGCTGCTGCACCGCCGCAGCGCTCAGGCGCTGGCCCTGCCGGCTGACGAACAGCGCCGGTGTGACGGCGCGCTCACCAAGGCTCTGGCGCCAGAGCAGCCAGTCCTGCAGGGCACGGCAGGCCGTCTCGCTCAGTGGCCACGGAGTGAGGCGACCGCTGCGATCGGTCACCTGCAGCCGGGCCGGCAGTGTCAGGGCATCGAGATCCAGCGCCGCCAGCTGGGCCGGGCGCAGGTGGAGGGCATCAAAGAGTTCCAGCATCGCCCGGTCGCGGCAGACGGTGAAGTCACCGCGCGGGCGCGCCTTGGGGGGCAGGGGGCGGGAGTCATCCGCTGCATCGGGCATCGTGGCCTCCAGGCGGCGCGGGCAGGGGATCAGGGTCTGGCGCCCAGCGCGGTCAGCTGGCGGGCCAGCACCTCGGCAATCTGGCCGAGGAATACGCCACCCAGGCTGCTGCGATACTGCTGCGGGTCGGGGCTGCCCAGCGCCAGCACGCCATGCAGGCCGCGGTGCTCAAGGCGTGCCACCGCCGCCGAGCCGAGCGTGCGCTGGCCGGGGAACAGCACGTCCCGCTCGTCGGCGCGCAGCACACCGCAGGCGACGGGCGGGCCGGCAAGCAGGCTGTGCAGGGCCTGACGGGCGTGGGCGGCATCCACCTGCCGGCCGGCACCGCCGGCCTCGCCAAACAGCAGCAGGCTGACGCAGGGCACCTGAAAATCGTGGCGCAGGCCATCCTCGACCGCGGCGACCAGCTCCTCGAGGGATTCGGCGTCCAGCAGCTGGCCGATCAGTCGGCGGCTGCGCTCAAACAGCCGGTCGTTATGGCGGGCCACCTCCATCAGCGTGGCCAGCTGGGCACTCAGGCTCTGGTTGCGGCTGCGCAAAAGACTCAGCTGCCGCTCGACCAGCGAGATGGCGTGGCCGGCATCGTGGTGGATTTCCAGCTGGGCGAGCAGCGCATCACGGCCGATGAAAAACTGCGGATGCGCCGCCAGCCAGGCAGCGACCTGTTCGGCGTCGAGGGCCGGTGGCTGCAGCGTACTCACAGGCGCACCTGGCCTTCGAAGACCCGCAGCGCCGGGCCGGTCATCAGCACCGGCTGACCCTCGCCGCGCCACTCGATGCTCAGCGCACCGCCCGGCAGCTCGATGCGCACCGGTGAGTCCAGCCAGCCCTGGCGAATACCCGCCACCGCAGCGGCGCAGGCGCCGGTGCCGCAGGCGCGGGTCTCGCCGCAGCCGCGCTCCCAGACGCGCAGACGCGCCTGGTGGCGGTCGATCACCTGCAGGAAGCCGATGTTGGCCTTCTGCGGGAAGCGCGGGTGGGTTTCCAGCTGCGGGCCGAGGCGCTGTACCGGCGCGCTGTCCAGGTCAGCGACCCGCAGCACGCCATGGGGATTGCCCATCGACAGGGCGGCCAGCTCGACGGTCTGCCTGTCCACCTCGACCGGGTAGGCCAGCGCGGCCTGCTCGGCGAGGAAGGGCACCTCGGCCGGCAGCAGGCGCGGCGCGCCCATGTCCACGGTGATCTGCCCGTCGGGGCGTACATTCAGCTCGATGATGCTGTTCTTGGTCTCGACGCGGATGCGCTTCTTGGCGGTCAGGCGCTTGTCCAGCACGAAGCGGGCAAAGCAGCGTGCCCCGTTGCCGCATTGCTCCACTTCGCTGCCGTCGGCATTGAAGATCCGGTAGCAGAAGTCGACATCCGGACGGGTCGGCGGCTCGACGATCAGCAGCTGGTCGAAGCCAACGCCGGTGTGGCGATCGCTCCACTGGCGCACGTGCTTGGGCTGGATATGGGCGTGCTGGCTGACCAGGTCGATGACCATGAAGTCGTTACCCAGCCCGTGCATCTTGGTGAATCGCAGCAGCATGCCAGTCTCCAGGTCAGGCGGGCAGCAGGCTTTCGCCGGCAAACAGCTCGTCGAGGGTCTCCCGGCGACGCACCTGGTGCATCTGCAGGCCATCGACCATGACTTCCGCCGCGCGGCCGCGGGTGTTGTAGTTGGAGCTCATCACAAAGCCGTAGGCGCCGGCCGAACGTACCGCCAGCAGATCGCCCTCGGCCAGCACCAGGGCGCGGTCCTTGCCGAGGAAGTCGCCGGTCTCGCAGATTGGTCCGACCAGATCGTAGTGGCGCGCTTCACCCTCGCGCGCTACCACCGGGACGATGTCCATCCACGCCTCGTAGAGCGCCGGACGGATCAGGTCGTTCATCGCCGCATCGATCACCGCAAAGTCCTTGTGCTCGGTGTGCTTGAGGTACTCGACGCGAGTCAGCAGCACGCCGGCATTGGCGACGATATAGCGACCAGGCTCGAAGACCAGTGCCAGATCCCGGCCGGCCAGTCGCTCGCGCACCGCCTTGATGTAGTCGCCGGCCAGCGGCGGCTCCTCATCGCGATAGCGCACGCCAAGGCCACCGCCCAGGTCCAGGTGGCGGATGCGGATGCCGCGCTCGGCCAGGCAGTCGATCAGCGCCAGCAGGCGCTCGAGGGCATCAAGGAACGGGGTGACCTGGGTCAGCTGCGAGCCGATGTGGCAGTCGACGCCGATGATCTGCAGGTTAGGCAGCTCGGCGGCACGGGCATAGACCGCGAGCGCTGCGTCGATGTCGATGCCGAACTTGTTTTCCTTGAGGCCGGTGGAGATGTACGGGTGGGTCTTGGCATCCACGTCCGGGTTGACCCGCAGGGATACCGGCGCCTTGACGCCCAGCTCGGCGGCCACCTGCTGCAGGCGCTCCAGCTCGACGTCGGACTCGACGTTGAAGCAGTGCACGCCGACTTCAAGTGCGCGGCGCATGTCGTCGCGGCTCTTGCCGACGCCGGAGAACACCACCTTGGCCGGGTCGCCGCCGGCGGCCAGCACGCGCTCCAGCTCGCCGCGCGAGACGATGTCAAAGCCTGCGCCAAGGCGCGCCAGCACATTGAGCACGGCCAGATTGGAGTTGGCCTTGACGGCAAAGCAGACCAGATGCTCGATGCCGTTCAGGGCATCGGCATAGCTGCGAAACTGCGCCTCGATATGGGCGCGGGAGTAGACGTAGGTGGGGGTGCCAAAACGTTCGGCGATGGCGGACAGCGCCACGCCTTCCGCGAACAGTTCACCGTCGCGGTAATCGAAGGGGTGCATGCAGGTCTCCCGGGCGAAACCGGCACCTGGGTGCCGGGCAGCGAAATGGGTCAGAGTTCGAAACGGTCCTTGCTGTTGCCGGCCTTCTCGTCACCCGGCAGATAGAGCGGACCTTTCTGCCCGCAGCCGCTGAGGCCGGCGCCGAGCACGAACAGTGCAAGCAGGGGAAGCAACAGACGCTTCATGGCGGAAATCCTTGTAAAAGCAACGATTGCGCCGGAGTATACCGACCCCCCGATGGCTTGCCTATGCGCCCAAACGTGCGGCCAGCGCGGGGTCTGCCCTGTGTTTCGAGTCTGCGGAGACCAACCCATGAGCCTCACCGAAGCCCGTTTCCACACCCTGGTGGACGCCCTGCAGCACGCCGTCGAGGACGCCTTTGACGCCAGCGATCTGGATGTCGATCTGGAGAACAGCGGCGGTGTGCTGACCGTGCGTTTTGACAACGGCAGCCAGCTGATCTTCAGCCGTCAGGAACCGCTGCGCCAGCTGTGGCTGGCGGCCCGCTCGGGCGGCTTTCACTTCGACTATGACGAGGCGAGCGCTGGCTGGGTCTGTGATGCCAACGGTGAGGCGCTGGCGGTGATGCTGCCGCGCCTGGTGCGTGAGCAGGCGGCGGCCGAGGTAGATTTCGATGGGCTCTGAGCGGCGGGTGCGCCGCGATAGCGAGGGGCGCATCGCCTCGCCCTGCGTGAGCCGCTGCGGTCTGGACGAGGACGATGTATGCCGTGGCTGCGGCCGGCTGCGGGCGGAGATCCGTGCCTGGCGTGATGCCAGTGATGACGAGCGGCTGGAGATCCTCGCCGCGCTGCAGGCGCGCCGCGGCTGAGCTTGCCTATTCGGGTGGCTGTGCTATGGTCACGACAAACAGTCACGACAAACCCCGCTCTCGCAGCGGGGTTTTTTGCTTTTCACCGACGATCCTTGCCGAGGAGTTCTGCCAAGATCATGAGCCTGTCTCCCCCGATCACTCTCACCCGTCTTGACCTGCAGCGCCTGGAAAAGCTGCTGGACAGTCTGGATGACTACGGCCCCACCGCCGAGGCGCTGGAGCGTGAGCTCGAGCGTGCCGAGGTGGTCAGTCATGAGGCCATTCCACCCGGCGTGGTGACCATGAATTCCACCGCCCACTGCCGCGAGCAGGCCAGTGGCAAGGAGTATCACCTGACCCTGGTCTACCCCCACGAAGCCAATCGCGAGGGAACCGTCTCCGTGCTGGCGCCGGTCGGCTGTGCCCTGCTTGGGCTGTCGGTCGGTCAGACCATCGACTGGACGGTGCCCGGGGGCAAGACCCTCACGCTGACCCTGCTGGGCGTCGATTATCAGCCAGAGGCGGCTGGCGAGCTGCGCTGAGCGCTGTCTGCAGGCCGCAAGGCAAACAGCCCGCGACCGGGAAACCGGCGCGGGCTGTTTGCGTCATGGCGACTGTGACGGGCCTGGCCCGCCACGGTCGCCCTGCGGTGGCCAATCAGGCCGGCTGCAGGATGGTCAGTACGGTGCGCAGCTGCTCCACGGCATCCAGACCCAGGCTGGTCAGGTAGCCGCCATCCACCTGGGAGATCAGCCCCTTGGCGTGCAGGCGCTCGCCGGCAGCGACCATGCTCGGTGCAGCATCATGGTGGATCTTCAGCCCCTCCTGGGTGTTATCCGGGTTGAACAGGGTCAGCAGTTCCAGTTCGGCGATCAGTTCGGCATTCAAGCGCATGAGTAGCTCCAGTACAGCGGCGGCAGCCGGATGCTGCCGCCGGGGTTGTTGTTATTCGTCGTCGTCAGCGTCCGCGCCCGCGCCCTGCAGGGCGGCGGGCAGCTCGGGCAGGGCGCGCAGCAGGCGCTCGTAGCCCGGCAGATCGAACGGCCGGTCCTCGGCGAGCATCTGCTCGATTTCGTGAGCGAGCACCAGTGCCATCAGGTGCAGCGCCTCGGCGCGCGGGTAGCCGACCAGGGTCAGCTTGTTGAGCGTGGCCTGGGCGGCAGCCGGCTCGCCGGCCGCGATCTGGTTCTCGATGGCCTCGAGCAGTTTCTCTTCGGCGAAGGCGGCATCGTCCTCGGCGCGGTGTTCGGTCATGGTGGGTGTCTCGTCGGGTGCCGGCGGGTTCTCTTCATCCAGCTGGCAGAGGGTGCAGCTGCCATCGTCCGGGCGGCTGGTCTCGATGTAGCGCACGCGCCGGCTGGCGGACTGGCGGTCGGCAGCGACGCGAAAGCGCGGGCGGTCGGGGGCGGACATGGCGGGTATTCCGGGGGACTTGGCCTCCTTCATAACCCGCCGTTGCCGGATGCGGCAAGCGCTGCTTGGTCGCAGCGCCTGCCGCGGCACTCAGCGTGCAGCCAGCAGCGCGCGGCCGCGGGCCACGGCGGCGCGCACCTGATTGGGCGCGGTGCCACCGATGTGATCGCGAGCGTTGACCGAGCCTTCCAGGGTCAGCACGGCGAACACGTCGTCACCGATCTGCGCGCTGAACTGGCGCAGCTCGTCGAGGCTCATCTCGGCGAGGTCCTTGCCGGTCTGCACACCGTACTTCACCGCATGGCCGACGATCTCGTGGCAGTCGCGGAACGGCAGGCCCTTGCGCACCAGGTAGTCGGCGAGATCCGTGGCGGTGGAGAAGCCGCGGCGCGCCGCCTCGCGCATCACCTCGACGCGCGGCTTGATCGCCGGGATCATGTCGGCGAAGGCGCGCAGCGAGTCGCGCAGGGTGTCGGCGGCGTCGAACAGCGGCTCCTTGTCCTCCTGGTTGTCCTTGTTGTAGGCCAGCGGCTG
>CAZFFB010000018.1:0-14638 GCA_964517735.1 uncultured Pseudomonas sp. | reverse complement strand
TTCGAGCCGCGCGATCTGCAGGTGAGCACCGGCGCGGCTGTGCAGTTCGAGGCCCTGTGCCTGCCAGGAGCCCTGCAGCGGCAGGGCCAGTCGGATGCCCTGCAGTCGCCAGCCGGCGATGTCCAGGCGGGGCAGATGGGCCTTGAGATCGGCGGCGATGCCCCGGGCGCTGGCCTCCAGCTCAGCCTGCACCTGCAGGGGCTGATCGTCCCACACGCCCGACAGCTGCAGTCCGGCCTGCAGCTGCTGCCGGCCGTGTTGCACCTGCAGCGGGCCGCTCAGCCGGCAGGGTTGCCCGGGGCAGGGCAGCTGCAGGGACAGCTGGTCGATCTGCAGGGTGTCGGGCAGCCAGGCCAGCCAGGAGGGCCAGGTGATTGCGGGCAGCGTGAAGGCGCTGGGTGCTGTGCCTTGGCGCGCCGGAGACGGCGACAGCGCCTGCGGCACCTGCAGCTGCAGGGTCTTGATCGTCAGCTGCGCGGCTGGCAGGCGCGGGCTGATCTGCAGGTGCAGCGCCTCGGCCTGCAGCCGGTAGGGCGTCCCTGTGCTGTCTGGCCAGCTCAGGCGCAGTTGCTGTAGCTGCAGGCCGTGCCGACCAAGGCCTGGGCCCTCCAGGTGCAGTGCGATGCCACGCTGCTCCAGCTGCTGCCAGAGCCAGCCGGCAGCCAGCGTGCCCAGCAGAACCAGCAGCAGGGCCAGCCACCCGAGCAGACGCAGACCAGTGGGCCCTGCGCGCCGCTGTTTCAGCCGAAAGATCGACATGCCGCCTCCCCCCTGCGCGATCGATATGGCACAAGGGTGCGGGGTGCGGTGCCGGGCGGCAAGCGCTGTCTGGGCCGGCTGTCACGCGCTCACCCCCTCGGGCGGCGCGGTGCGCTGTGCTACCCTGCGCGGCAGATTGGCGGGGGCTGCCCGCGCGCATTCGAGGTCATCCATGCACATCCATATTCTCGGCATCTGCGGCACCTTCATGGGTTCGCTGGCGGTGCTGGCCAAGGCACTCGGTCATCAGGTCACCGGCTCCGATGCCAACGTCTATCCGCCGATGAGCACCCAGCTTCAGGCCCTGGGCATCGAGCTGCTGGAGGGTTATGACCCGGCGCATCTTGAGCCGGCGCCGGATCTGGTGGTGATCGGCAATGCCCTGTCGCGAGGCAATCCGGCGGTCGAGCAGGTGCTTGAGCGCGGACTGCCCTACGTCAGTGGGCCGCAGTGGCTGGCGGAGCATGTCCTGCAGGGGCGCTGGGTGCTGGCGGTGGCCGGCACGCACGGCAAGACCACCACCAGCAGCATGCTGGCCTGGGTGCTGGAGGAGGCCGGGATGAGTCCGGGCTTTCTGATCGGCGGAGTGCCGCAGAATTTCGGTATTTCCGCACGCCTGGGCGAGACGCCGTTCTTCGTCGTCGAGGCCGACGAGTACGACAGCGCGTTCTTTGACAAGCGCAGCAAGTTCGTCCACTACCGCCCGCGGACGGTGATCCTGAATAACCTTGAGTATGATCATGCGGATATCTTCGCGGATCTGGCAGCCATTGAGCGGCAGTTCCATCATCTGCTGCGTACGGTGCCAGCCGGTGGGCTGATCATCCGCCCGGCCGCGGATCAGGCGCTGGAGCGGGTGCTGGCGATGGGCCACTGGACGCCGGTGCAGACCACCGGCGAGCACGGGCAGTGGCAGGCTCGCCTGCTCCGCGAGGATGGCTCGCGCTTTGCCGTGTGGCTTGAGGGAGTCGAGCAGGGCATCGTCGAATGGTCCCTGACCGGGCAGCACAATGTCGCCAACGCCCTGGCCGCGCTGGCGGCTGCCCGGCATGTTGGCGTAACGCCGGCTCAGGGCTGCGCGGCGCTGTCGGGCTTTCGCAGCGTCAAGCGGCGCATGGAGCAGATTGCCTGCATCAACGGCGTGACGCTCTACGACGATTTTGCCCACCATCCGACCGCCATCGCCACCACCCTCGATGGCCTGCGCAAGCGGGTTGGTGCTGCGCCGGTGATCGCGGTGATCGAGCCGCGCTCCAACTCGATGAAGCTGGGCGCACACCGTGACGGGCTGGCGGCCTCGGTGCAGGCTGCCGATCAGGTCTACTGGTACGCACCTCCGACCCTGGGTTGGGATCTGGCCGGCAGCGTCACCCACGCCGCCGCCCCCAGCGCGGTCCTCGATTCGCTGGACGGGATTGTCACGGCGGTCTGCGGCGCGGCGCGTCCTGGCAGCCATGTGGTGATCATGAGCAACGGCGGCTTTGGCGGGCTGCATGGTCGGCTGGTGGCGGCACTCGAGGCGCGGGAGGCATGAGCATGTACAAGGGACCCGAACGCATCACCCTGGCGATGACGGGCGCCTCGGGCGCGCAATATGGCCTGCGCCTGCTCGACTGCCTGGTGCAGGAGGAGCGCGAGGTGCATTTCCTGATCTCCAAGGCCGCCCAGCTGGTGATGGCCACCGAAACCGACGTGGCCCTGCCGGCCAAGCCGCAGGCCATGCAGGCCTTCCTCACCGAGTACACCGGGGCGGCGCCCGGGCAGATCCGTGTCTTTGGCAGCAATGACTGGATGGCACCGCCGGCTTCCGGCTCCAGTGCCCCGGCCGCGATGGTGGTGGTGCCCTGCTCGACCGGCTCGCTGTCGGCGATTGCCAGCGGCGCCTGCAACAACCTGATCGAGCGCGCCGCCGATGTGACCCTCAAGGAGCGCCGGCCGCTGATTCTGGTACCCCGCGAGGCGCCCTATTCGAGCATCCATCTGGAGCACATGCTCAAGCTGTCCAACCTGGGAGCGGTGATTCTGCCGGCCTCGCCTGGCTTCTATCACCAGCCGCAGAGCATCGATGACCTGATCGACTTCATCGTTGCGCGGATCCTCAATCTTTTGGGCATTCCCCAGGACATGCTGGCGCGCTGGGGTGAGCATCACCGGGTGAGCAGCGAGTGAGGCACCCGTCGCTGCTGCTGGCGCTCATCCTGCTGCAAGGCTGTGCCAGCGTGCGGGTACTGGACGCCGCCGAGCCACAGGCGCCACTGATCTATGCCGGCACCCGGCTGGACTGGTATGCGCTCAGCGGTGGCTGCTGTGCCCGCGAGCGCTTTGGGGCCGAGGCGCCGCCGCGTCCGGGGCTTGATCTGCCGGCCAGCCTGCTGCTCGACACCCTCCTGCTGCCCTTTGCCGTGGCCCGCGAGCTTGGCATCAATCTGCAGGTACGGGGCGGGCATTGAGCCGAGCGGCTGCCGGCACTCAGTCCTCCAGGGCACACCCGCAACTGGCGCAGGCGTAGCTGCAGAACCACTGATTCAGCATCTGGACAAGCGGCATGGCGTGTACTCCGACGGACCGTTGATGAGCCGATTGTCGGGTCTGGCGGCGCGGCTGGCTGCTCGATTGCTTCTATCGGCGCTATAGGCTGTGCTGCTTGAGGCAGCGCTCGATCAGGTCGCGCAGCTGGGTCAGCTCCACCGGTTTGGTCAGGTGCTCGTCCATGCCGGCCTGCTGAGCCTGTGCGCGGTGGCTGGCGAGGATATGGGCGCTGAGCGCCACGATCGGCGTGCGTGGCAGGCCGCGTGCCTGCTCCTCGGCGCGCCAGCGCTGGGTCGCGGCAAAGCCATCGAGTACCGGCATCTCGCAGTCCATCAGCACCAGATCGTAGCGCTGGCGCTGCAAGGCCTGCAGCGCCTCTTCGCCGTTCTCCACGGTGTCCGGGACGACCCCAAGTTTGGCCAGCATGCCGCAGATCACCTTGGTGGAGATGCTGTTGTCCTCGGCGACCAGCACCCGCAGCGGGCCCTCGGCATCCTGCGGCGCCTGGTCTGCGCGCTCCAGCACCCGCTGGAAGGGCTGGCTGCCCAGCACATCGATCAGGGTGGCCCGCAGGGCGTAACCGGCTATCGGCTTGGCCAGCAGGCGGGCGATACCGGCATTGCGCAGGGTGACCGGCCCCGGAGGCTGCTGGCGGCTGCCGAGCATGATCAGCGGCAGATCCTGGTTGATGAAGGGATCAGACTTGATGCGCACAGCCAGCTGCAGGCCGTCCATGCCGGGCATGTCCTCATCGAGCAGCACCACATCGATGGGCTCCTTAAGGTTGGCCTTGGTGCGCAGCAGGGCCAGGGCCTCGACGCCGCTGGCCGCCTGCACAACCTGCATGCCCCAGCTGCTGCAATGTTCAAACAGGAGGGTGCGGCAGGTCTGGTTGTCATCGACCACCAGCGCGCGCACATCCCGCAGCGGCTGGCGGGTGTCGGGCAGCGGGGTGTCGTACTGGGCATTGCGCAGCGGCAGGTCGAGGCGGTAGGTGGAGCCCTCGGCGCTGCTGTCGATACTGAACGTGCCGCCCATCTGCACCGCCAGTTGCCGGCAGATCAGCAGCCCCAGCGGACCCTCATGGCGACGGCTGGTCAGGTAGTTATGGCGCCCCAGCGGGGTGTTCAGGACCGCCTGCAGGCAGCTGGCATCCAGCGGCTCACCGCTGTCGCGCACGCTCAGGTAGAGACGCTGCTTCTCGGCATCGGTACTGGCACTGAGCAGGATCTCGCCTTCGCGGGTCTGACGGAAAGCCTGCTCGAGCAGGTTCAGCAGGCTGTGCCGCAGGCGACCGGGGTCGCCACTGAGATGGTTTGGCAGGCGCGGATCGAGCGAGCCGATCAGTTCCAGCCGCTGGCGGGCCGCCTTGGCGCGAAAGATGTTCAGGCAGTCATCGATCAGCGCCTGCAGGTCGAACTGCACCTCATCCAGCGCCAGTGAGCCGCTGCTCAGGGCGTTGAGATCGAGCAGTTCGTTGAGACGGACCAGCAGCTCGTTGCCGGCACTGTGGATGGTCTGCACGTAATCGCGCTGGCGCTCGGACAGCGGGGTGTCCAGCAGCAGTTCGCTCATGCCCAGCACGCCATTGAGGGGGGTGCGCATGTCATGGCTGATCTGCTCGAGCAGGGTGGTCTTGCCGGCCAGTTCGGCGCGGCTGGTGTCCTCGGCGCGACTGGCATTCAGGTGCTGGGAGCGGCGGCGCTGCTGCAGATGCTCCAGATAGCCACCCAGCCCCAGCAGGCAGGCCAGCAGCAACAGCAAGGTGGTGGTGGCCAGGTCAGCCGGCAGCAACAGGGCCGCGGGCACGCCCAGCAGGCCGGCCAGCGCCAGGATCAGGTTGCGCCGGTCACGCTCCGGCTGGCGGAAGAACTGCAGCAGGTGATGGCCGCCCAGCAGCAGCAGGGCACCCAGCGACATGCCATACAGCAGGGCCGGCAGGCTCAGCGCAGTGGCACTCATGCTCTCGCTGGCCAGGAGGGTAGTGGGCAGCAGCGAGGACAGGCCGATCAGCAGGGGCGGGCATTGCTGCAACCAGCGCACGGTCGATCCCCTCGGGGCGAATGGCAAATGACTGCGCAGGGTACGGTCAGAGCGCCGGTCCGTGCAACCGGCAGCGCGGCGTGCGCCCCCGACCGGCCCGCAGGCGGTCGGGGGCGGCAGGCATCAGGCTTCGCCGCGCTCGCGGGCGATGGCGCGATAGCCGATGTCCTTGCGGTAGAAGCAGCCATTCCAGTCGATCTTCGCCGCCAGGGCGTAGGCCTTCTGCTGGGCCTGGGTGACGCTGTCACCGATCGCCGTGGCGCACAATACGCGCCCGCCGCTGGTCACCACGCGGTTGGCGGTGTCCAGGCTGGTGCCGGCATGGAAGACCTTGCCCTCCAGCGCCGCCGCCGCCTCAAGGCCTGAGATCACATGGCCCTTGTCGTAGTCGCCTGGATAGCCGCCGGCCGCCAGCACCACGCCAACGCTCGGGCGCGGATCCCACTGCGCTTCGATCTTGTCCAGAGCCTTGGCCTGTGCGCCTTCGATCAGCAGCACCAGCGAGGACTGCAGGCGCAGCATCACCGGCTGGGTCTCCGGGTCGCCAAAGCGGCAGTTGAACTCGATGACCTTGGGCGCGCCGCTCTTGTCGATCATCAGCCCGGCATACAGGAAGCCGGTGTAGACGTTGCCCTCGGCGGCCATGCCGCGCACGGTCGGCATGATGATCTCATCCATCACCCGCTGGTGGACGTCCGGGGTGACCACCGGCGCCGGCGAGTAGGCGCCCATGCCGCCGGTGTTCGGACCGCTGTCGCCGTCGCCGACGCGCTTGTGGTCCTGGCTGGTGGCCATCGGCAGCACGTTCTCGCCATCGACCATGACGATGAAGCTGGCTTCCTCGCCGTCGAGGAACTCCTCGATCACCACCCGCGAGCCGGCCTCGCCGAAGGCGTTGCCGGAGAGCATGTCGCGCACCGCGGCCTCGGCTTCGCTGAGGGTCATGGCAACGATCACGCCCTTGCCGGCGGCCAGACCATCGGCCTTGATGACGATCGGCGTGTCGCCGTTCTTCAGGGCATGCTCGTGCAGATAGGCCAGCGCTTCCTTCACATCGGTGAAGTTCTGGTAGGCGGCGGTGGGGATGTTGTGGCGGGCGAGGAAGTCCTTGCTGAACGCCTTGGAGCCTTCCAGCTGGGCGGCACCCTTGCTCGGGCCGAAGATCGGCAGGCCGCGCGCGCGGAACAGGTCGACCACCCCGGCGACCAGCGGCGCCTCGGGGCCGACGATGGTCAGCTGCACGTTGGCGGCGGCGAAGTCGGCCAGACGCTCAAGCTCCAGCACGCCGATCTCGACGTTCTCGCACTTGTCTTCCAGAGCGGTGCCGGCGTTGCCGGGGGCGACGAAGACCTTTTCGACGCGCGGATCCTGCGCCACTTTCCAGGCCAGGGCGTGTTCGCGACCGCCATTGCCGATGATCAGTACATTCATTGCTGTCTCCTAGAGGGGGAGGCAAGGGCCTTTGGCCCAATTGGTGAAAGACGCGCTGGTCTTTCACCCTACGGAATCTGCCCGGATCAAGGGTGGATGGCCGCAGCCATCCACCGCTGGATCAGTGGCGGAAGTGGCGCATGCCGGTGAACACCATGGCCATGCCGGCTTCGTCGGCGGCGGCGATCACCTCGGCGTCGCGCATCGAGCCGCCTGGCTGGATCACCGCGGTGATGCCGGCCTTGGCGGCGTTGTCGATGCCGTCGCGGAACGGGAAGAAGGCGTCCGAGGCCATCACCGCGCCCGGTACCGGCAGGCCGGCGTGCTCAGCCTTGATCGCGGCGATGCGCGCCGAGTTGACGCGGCTCATCTGGCCGGCGCCGACGCCGACGGTCTGGCGGTTCTTGGCATAGACGATGGCGTTGGACTTGACGAACTTGGCCACCTTCCAGGCGAAGATCAGGTCGTGCAGTTCCTGCTCGCTCGGCGCGCGCTGGGTGACCACCTTCAGATCGGCCTCAGTAATCATGCCGATGTCGCGGCTCTGCACCAGCAGGCCGCCGTTGACGCGCTTGTAGTCCAGACCGTTGATGCGCTCGGCCGGCCACTGGCCGCATTCGAGCAGGCGCACGTTGGCCTTGGCGGCGACCACTTCACGGGCTTCGGCGCTGACGGTCGGGGCGATGATCACCTCGACGAACTGGCGCTCGACGATGGCGTGGGCGGTATCAGCGTCCAGCTCGCGGTTGAAGGCGATGATGCCGCCGAACGCGGATTCGCTGTCGGTGGCATAGGCCAGGTCGTAGGCCTTGCGGATGCCGCCCTCATCTTCCGGAACCACCGCCACGCCGCACGGGTTGGCGTGCTTGACGATCACGCAGGCCGGCTTGCTGAAGCTCTTTACGCACTCCAGGGCGGCGTCGGTGTCGGCGACGTTGTTGAACGACAGCTCCTTGCCCTGCAGCTGGCGTGCGGTAGCGACGGAGGCCTCGGCCGGGGTGGCCTCGATGTAGAAGGCCGCGCTCTGGTGCGGGTTCTCGCCATAGCGCATGTCCTGCGCCTTGATGAACTGGCTGTTGAAGGTGCGCGGGAACTCGGCGCGGCCTTCGGTGGACAGGGTCTCGGCGGTCTGGTCGATGGTGCCCAGGTAGTTGGCAATCATGCCGTCGTAGGCGGCGGTGTGCTCGAAGGCCTTGAGCGCCAGGTCAAAGCGCTGGGCGTAGCTCAGGCCGCCGGCCTTGAGGTTCTCGACCACGCTGGCGTAGTCGCCGGCGTTGACCACGATGGCGACGTCCTTGTGGTTCTTCGCTGCGCTGCGGACCATGGTCGGGCCGCCGATGTCGATGTTCTCGATGGCGTCCGGCAGGCTGCAGCCGGGCTTGGCCACGGTGGCTGCGAACGGGTAGAGGTTGACCGCGACGAGGTCAATCGGGCGGATGCCGTGCTCGGCCATCACTGCGCCGTCCAGATCGCGACGGCCGAGGATGCCGCCGTGGATCTTCGGATGCAGGGTCTTCACCCGGCCGTCCATCATTTCCGGGAAGCCGGTGTAGTCGGCCACTTCCACGGCGTTGATGCCGTTGTCACGCAGCAGCTTGAAGGTACCGCCGGTGGAGAGGATCTCGACGCCGAGGGCGGCAAGTTCGCGGGCGAAGTCGACGACGCCGGTCTTGTCGGACACGCTGATCAGCGCGCGGCGGACGGGAAGGCGGGTGGTCTGGTCGGTCATCTCGGATTCCATCAGGACAGTCAGGATCGGGGAATGGGTGCAGCAGAGCGCACCCGCGGAGCAACGGGGTTACAGCAGGTCGTACTGCTTGAGCTTCTTGCGCAGGGTGCCGCGGTTCAGGCCGAGCAGCTCGGAGGCCTTGGTCTGATTGCCTTTGACATAGCGCATCACGGTTTCCAGCAGGGGCGCCTCCACCTCGGAGAGCACCAGGTTGTAGACATCGGTGACTGGCTGGCCGTCGAGGTGGGCGAAGTAGTTCTGCAGGGCCTGACCGACGCTGTCGCGCAGGGTCTGCCGTTCCTCGCTGGGGGTCACGAGGTGGTGCTTGAGGTTGGCGTTGTCGCTCACGGCAGTCATTCCACTCACAAATTTCTCGTTCAGGGTCATCATGCGGCCGTTTCCGGGTGTGGCCCCTGGTGCGCGGCAAGGAAGGCGCACACCGCCTGGCGCTGGGTATCAGGGCAGTCCAGCTGGTTGAAGTGGCTGCGAAAGTCGCGCGCCCCCGCCAGGGTGGCCAGATACCAGCCGACATGCTTGCGGGCGATGCGCACGCCCTGCTCGGCGCCGTAGAAGTCGTGCAGGGCCTGCAGGTGCTCGAGCAGGATGCGCTGGCGCTCGTCGGCGCTCGGTGGCGGCAGGTGCTGGCCGGTCTCAAGGTAGTGGTCGATTTCGCGGAAGATCCACGGCCGGCCCTGAGCGGCGCGGCCGATCATCACCGCATCGGCGCCGGTGGCCTGGAGCACGGCGCGGGCCTTCTCCGGCGAGTCGATGTCGCCGTTGGCGAACAGCGGCAGGCTCACGGCCTCGCGGATCGCCGCGATGGTCGCGTATTCGGCCTCGCCGGTGTAAAGATCAGCACGGGTGCGCCCATGGACCGACAGCGCGGCAATACCGGCCTGCTCGGCAATCCGCGCGATGCGCACGCCGTTGCGGTTGTCACGGTCCCAGCCGGTGCGGATCTTCAGGGTCACCGGCACGTCCACCGCAGCGACCACCGCATCGAGGATCTGTCCGACCAGTTGCTCGTCCTTCATCAGCGCCGAGCCTGCGGCCTTGTTGCAGACCTTCTTGGCCGGGCAGCCCATGTTGATGTCGATGATCTGCGCACCCAGCTCGACGTTGCGCCGCGCCGCCTCGGCCAGCATCTGCGGATCGCCACCGGCGATCTGCACCGAGCGCGGCTTCGGATCACCCTCGTGGAGCATGCGCAGGCGCGACTTGCGGCTGTGCCACAGGCGCACATCGCTGGTGAGCATTTCGGCCACCACAAGGCCTGCGCCGAGGCGGCGGCACAGCTGGCGGAACGGACGGTCGGTGACGCCGGCCATCGGGGCCAGGATCACGCGATTGGGGAGTGTGTAGGGGCCGATGCGAACCATCGACATGGAATCATCCCTGCCGCAGGGGCAAATCAGCTGGTGGAAAAAGGTGGGCGATGATACCCGCTCCACTGGTGGGGATAAAGCAGTTCTGGCTGATTTTTGAGCAATCGACCGTCCTCAATCCGGTGAGTGGAAATGCAGGCGATAGCTGCTGGCCCGCACCCTGGGGTCCATCAGCTCCATGCCGATGTGGATGGGAATCTGTGGCGGCATGCCATCGCTCTCGCGGCGCGGCGGGCTCAGGTATTCGTCGGCACGAAAGCGCTGGCTGTGCAGCAGGCGCGCCTGGCTGTCCAGCAGCTGCAGCTCCAGTACCGGCAGCGGCTGGGTGAAGCTGGCCCGGTTGTAGAGGACCGCCTCGGCAACCAACACACCCGGACGGCGCGGATGACGACCGACACTCAGGTTGCTGCTGCGCAGCTGCTCGACATCCACCCGGCTGGGCAGGCTGCAGCCCAGCGTCGGGCAGAGGCGCTCTAACCAGGGCCGCCACTGATCCTGACGGGCCAGGGTGTCGAAGTTGAGGTACAGGTACTGGGCCAGCACGGCGAGGACGCCCAGCAGGCCGAGCGACCACCAGAGGCCGCGGCGCTGGCGCGGCGGGCGGATCGGCAGTCGCTCGTCATCCTCGCCGACCTCCCGTGCCAGCCCCTGCAGGCGGGGCTCCTGGCGACTGCGGGTGGGCTCGGCCGCGCGCCGGCGTGCGGGCGGTGCATCATCCTCGTGGCGACGTGCGCTCAGGCGCTCCTCGCGCCGGCGCGGGGCTTCTGCCGGATCAGCCGCACCGAAGGCCTGATCCTGGCGGGCAGAGGCCGGCGCGGCGCTCGGCGCTGCCTCGTGCGGTGCGGCCGGGCGAGGGGCTGCCGTCGCCGGGTCGAAGGCCCGGTTCGTGGGGTGTGCGGGAGGCGGCGTTTCGGCCGCCGGCGCAGGGCTCAGGCCAAGCTGACGGGCGGCATCGAAGACCTGCTGACACTGGCCGCAGCGGACCTTGCCTGCGGCCTGGCCAAGCTGCGCCAGGCTGACCCGGAAGCGGGCCTGGCAGTACGGGCATTCGGTGATGTGCTGGGTGCTCATGGACAGACTCCGCGATCGATCGCCTGTTCAGCGACGCACGCCGCTGATGCGTACCCAGCCGTCCTTCAGGGCGGTCGGGTCGAGGTCGAAGGCACTGGCGTAGGCGGCGCGTACCTCCTCGGCCTGCTCGGCGAGTATGCCCGACAGCGCCAGGCGGCCGCCCGGCTTCACCAGCGCGGTGAGGGTCAGTGCCAGCTGCACCAGCGGGCCGGCGAGGATGTTGGCCACCACCACGTCGACCGGCTGCGGCGGCAGGTGTTCGGGCAGGTAGACCGGGAAGCGCGCCGGGTCAATGCCATTGCGCCTGGCGTTGTCGCGCGAGGCCTCCAGCGCCTGCGGGTCGATGTCGGTGCCCAGCGCCGACTCGGCGCCGAGCAGCAGCGCGGCGATGCCGAGGATGCCCGAGCCGCAGCCGAAATCCAGCAGCGAGCAGCCGGCCAGCGGCTGGCCATCCAGCCATTCCAGGCACAGCGCGGTGGTCGGGTGGGTGCCGGTGCCGAAGGCCAGGCCCGGATCGAGCAGCAGGTTGACCGCCTCAGGCTCGGGCGCTTGATGCCAGCTTGGCACGATCCACAGCCGCTGGCCGAAGCGCATCGGCTGGAAGTTGTCCATCCAGCTGCGCTCCCAGTCCTGGTCCTCGATGTGCTCGACCTGATGCCCGGGCAGCTCGCCGCCGCGCAGCAGCTGCAGATGGGCCAGCAGGGCATCGGCGTCGGTATCGGCCTCGAACAGGGCGAGCAGGTGGGTGTTGCTCCACAGCGGGGTGGTGCCAAGATCCGGCTCGAAGATCGGCTGGTCCTCGGCATCCATGAAGGTCACCGAGACGGCGCCCAGTTCCAGCAGCTGGTCTTCCAGCGTGGCGGCCTGGTCGGGGGTGATGGCGAGACGGACTTGCAGCCAGGGCATGAGCGGAGCCTCTTTGGAGTCGGGCGGGAAAGGTCGGCAAGCTTACTGGAGGGGCCGCGCAAACGACAGAGGCCGCCCGAAGGCGGCCTCTGCATACAGCACCGGGCTTGTGGCTCAGTGCTTGTTCATGCCGAGTTTCTTTTCCAGGTAGTGGATGTTCACCCCACCCTTGCAGAAGCCGGCATCGCGCACCAGGTCGCGGTGCAGCGGGGCGTTGGTCTTGATGCCGTCGACGATCAGCTCGTCCAGCGCGTTGCGCATGCGCAGCATGGCTTCCTCGCGGGTCGCGCCGAAGGTGATCAGCTTGCCGATCAGCGAATCGTAGTACGGCGGCACCGCATAGCCGTCGTAGAGATGCGAGTCGACGCGCACGCCGTTGCCGCCCGGGGCGTGGAAGTGCTTGACCTTGCCGGGGCTGGGCATGAAGGTCGCCGGGTCTTCGGCGTTGATCCGGCACTCGATGGCGTGGCCGCGGATCACCACGTCTTCCTGGCGGAAGGACAGCTTCTCGCCACCGGCGATGCGGATCATCTCCTTGACGATGTCGATGCCGGTGACCATCTCGGTGACCGGGTGCTCGACCTGCACGCGGGTGTTCATCTCGATGAAGTAGAAGTGGCCGTCTTCATAGAGGAACTCGAAGGTGCCGGCGCCGCGGTAGCCGATGTCGATGCAGGCCTGCACGCAGTGGGCCTGAACCTTGCGGCGGGCTTCTTCGTCGATCAGCGGGGCAGGGGCTTCCTCGATGACCTTCTGGTGACGGCGCTGCAGCGAGCAGTCGCGGTCGCCCAGGTGGATGGCGTTGCCCTGGCCGTCGGCCAGCACCTGGATCTCCACATGGCGCGGGTTGACCAGGAACTTCTCCAGGTAAACCATCGGGTTGCCGAACGCCGCGCCGGCTTCGGTACGGGTCAGCTTGGCGGAGGCGATCAGGTCCTCCTCCTTGTGCACCACACGCATGCCGCGACCACCACCGCCACCGGCGGCCTTGATGATCACCGGGTAGCCCACTTCACGGGCGATGCGCAGGGCTTCCTGCTCGTCTTCGGGGAGCGGGCCATCGGAGCCTGGCACGGTCGGTACACCGGCCTTTTTCATCGCATCCTTGGCCGAGACCTTGTCGCCCATCAGGCGGATCACATCCGCTTTCGGGCCGATGAAGGTGAAGCCGGAGTTCTCCACCTGCTCGGCAAAGTCGGCGTTCTCGGCGAGGAAGCCGTAACCGGGGTGGATGCCGTCGGCACCGGTGACCTCGGCCGCCGCAATCAGCGCCGGGATGCTCAGGTAGGACTGGGCCGCCGCCGCCGGGCCGATGCACACGGATTCGTCGGCCAGCGATACGTGCATCAGATCGCGGTCGGCCGTCGAGTGCACCGCCACGGTCTTGATGCCCAGTTCCTTGCAGGCGCGCAGTACGCGCAGGGCAATCTCGCCGCGGTTGGCAATCAGGACTTTTTGCAGCATCGCAGGATCTCCGCGGGTCAGACGATGGTGAACAGCGGCTGGTCGAACTCGACCGGCTGGCCGTTCTCCACCAGAATCTGGCCGATGGTGCCGCTGGCTTCGGCTTCGATGTGGTTCATCATCTTCATCGCCTCGACGATGCACAGGATGTCACCTTTCTTGACGCTCTGGCCGACGTCGACGAAGGCCTTGGCGTCCGGCGAGGAGGCGCGGTAGAAGGTGCCGACCATCGGCGAGCGCACCACATGACCGCTCAGTGCGGCAGCGGCCGGCGCTGCGGGGGCGGCAGCCGGTGCTGGCGCTGCGGGGGCGGCGACCGGAGCGGGGGCTGCGACCTGCATCGGCTGCGGGGCGTACTGCACCGGGCGGTTGCTGTGGCGGCTGATGCGTACCGATTCTTCGCCTTCACAGATTTCCAGCTCGTCGATACCGGACTCTTCCAGCAGCTCGATCAGTTTCTTGACTTTACGAATGTCCATCAGTCACTCCAGAAAGGGGCTCAGGGGCGTTGCAATTGTTCAAGGGCAGCCTGCAGGGCCAGGCGGTAACCGCTGGCACCCAGACCGCAGATCACGCCGACCGCCACGTCGGAGAAGTACGAGTGATGGCGGAACGGCTCGCGTTTGTGCACGTTCGACAGGTGAACTTCGATGAATGGGATGCTCACCGCCAGCAGCGCGTCACGCAATGCGACACTGGTATGGGTGAAGGCTGCCGGGTTGATCAGGATGAAGTCGACCCCTTCAAGGCGTGCGGCGTGAATCCGCTCGATCAGCTCGTGCTCGGCGTTGCTCTGCAGGTGATGCAGGACATGCCCGCCCGCCTGGGCCAGCTGCTCCAGCTCGCGGTTGATGTCGGCCAGCGTGGTCGCGCCGTAGACACCCGGCTCGCGGGTGCCGAGCAGGTTGAGATTGGGGCCGTGCAGCACCAGAAGGGTGGCCATGGGAGCATCCTGTCAGCAAGATCGGGGTAAACCATCGGACTATGCCGGAAAATCCGTCGGCCTGTCCAGTCGCCGTTATTTTGCCGTAGATGTCCGCATGTTGGCCGCCAATGGCCGGAGTCGCGCCTTAGCGACGCGCGTCAGTCTGCGCCAGACGCTGCGCGAAGGCGGCGGCATCGATCTCGCCGACCACCCGCAGATCGCGCCACTCCTCACCGGTGCTGGCAAACAGCTGCAGCGCCGGTGGGCCGAACAGGCCATAGCGGTCGAGCAGGGCGCGCTGTTCGGCAGTGCTGGCGGTCATGTCAAAGCGCACCAGCTGCCAGCCTTGCAGGGCCTGCATCACCGCCGGTGCCTGCAGCACCTCGCGCTCGATCA
>CAZFFB010000017.1:0-14761 GCA_964517735.1 uncultured Pseudomonas sp. | reverse complement strand
ACCTCGGCCAGCCTGGCCGGCGAGCTGCCGCCGATCTCGCCGTCCCTGATCCGCCCCGGCCACACGGTCTGCTACGACATGATGTACGCCAAGGAGCCGACCGCCTTCAACCGCTGGGCCGCCAGCCACGGTGCAGCGCGCACGCTGGATGGGCTGGGCATGCTGGTCGAGCAGGCCGCTGAGGCCTTCTGCCTCTGGCGCGGCGTGCGCCCGGACAGCGCCCCGGTGCTGGCCGAGCTGCGGCGTCTGCTGCAAGGCTGAGCCCTCACCGGGCAACGATCGATGTGCCCGGCGGCCCCTGCATGAAATTTCCTGCACCAAAAAACAGATCATTCGACTAAAGTAGTGAGCCGAACGCTCTCTGATGCAGGAACTTTTCATGCTGCCTGGCACTGCGCAACTGACCATGACGGTCCTGATGACCCCGGACAAGGCCAACTTTTCCGGCAATGTACATGGCGGAACCCTGCTCAAATACCTCGACGAGGTCGCCTATGCCTGTGCCAGCCGCTATGCCGGACAGTATGTGGTGACCCTGTCGGTGGATCAGGTGACCTTCCGCCAGCCGGTGCATGTCGGCGAGCTGGTGACCTTCCTCGCCTCGGTGAACTACACCGGCACCACCTCGATGGAAATCGGCATCAAGGTGATCACCGAGGACATCCGCTCCAAGAGCGTGCGCCATACCAACAGCTGCTTCTTCACCATGGTGGCCATCGACGAGGCCGGACAGCCGGCGCCGGTGCCGGCGCTGCAGCCGCAGAGCACCGACGAGAAACGCCGCTTTGCCCAGGCCCGGCAGCGCCGGCAGCTCCGCCAGGAGCTGGATGCGCGCTACCAGTCGATCCGCGACAACCCTTGAGTTCCGTATGCCTGCCTGCCGCATTCATCCCATTCCCTGCACCCGGAGCCCGGCATGCTGACCCTGGGTGAGCTGGTGGTGTTCCTGCTGCTGCTAAGCCTGGGGATCTGGCTATGGCACGCCCATGGCCGGCGCGAGCTGGCCCTGGCGCTGGTGCGTCAGGCCTGCCTGCGCGAGGACGTGCTGCTGCTGGATGACAACGTCGCCTTCCGCGGCCTGCGCCTGCAAAAGGACCGTCAGGGGCGCCGGCGCCTGGTACGGGAGTTCACCTTCGAGTTCACCGTCACCGGCGAGCAGCGCCATCCCGGGCGCCTGCTGCTGCAGGGCAGCCGACCGCTGCTGATCGAGCTGGCCCCCCATCCGATGCGCGACTGCGAACCGGAAGATCCGGTGCTCGATCGAGTCATCCAGCTCGACGCCTGGCGGCAGCGACAGCCGCCACAGGGCTGAGCCGTGCTCAGCCCGCTGCAGATCACCCTGCTGATCTACCTGCTGTATATCGCCGGCTATTTCACCGGCGGCGTCACCATGCTGGTCGGGGTGATTCTCGCCTACCTGAACCTGGATGGCAGCACGCCGCTGCTGCACTCGCACCTGCGCCAGCTGATCCGCCTGTTCTGGTGGAGCCTTGTGTGGGTCGGGCTGGGGACACTGCTGTCGCTAGTGCTGGTCGGCTACCTGATCCTGCTGGCCTGGTTCATCTGGTCGATCTATCGGCTGGTCAAGGGGCTGCACTGCCTCAACCGTGATCTGCCGATGTACTGAGCGGCGCTCAGGAGGGGCGCAGCACCGCGCCACTGCGCAGGTCGCGGATCAGACTGGGATTGCGTCGCCCGCCCAGCGCCCCACCCAGCACGGCGTCCAGCCGGTTGCCGAAATACTGGGCAATCCGCAGCCGCGAACGGGCGGCCGGGCGGCCGGCCGGATTGGCCGAGGTCGAGACCAGCGGCCCGGTCAGACGGCACAGCGCCTGCACGCCCGGATGATCGCTGACCCGCAGGGCCACGCTGTCATGGCAGCCGGTGATCCAGGCCGGCAGCCGATCGGCATGGGGCACCAGCCAGGTATTTGGGCCGGGCCAGCTGCCGCGCAGCTGCTCGATCCAGGCCGCGGGCAGGCCAGCGAGCAGAAAATCGAACTGGGTGATATCGGCAGCCACCAGAATCAGCCCCTTCTCCACCGGACGCTGCTTGAGCGCCAGCAGACGCTCCACCGCCTCGGCATTCCACGGATCACAGCCCACCCCCCAGACCGCCTCGGTGGGATAGGCAATCACCCCACCCGCCCTGACCACCTGCGCTGCACGCCGCACCTGCCATTGACTGACCATCGCTGCCTCCGCCTGACAAAAAATGCTGCGCAGTGTAGCGGTTTGCCTGCTCTGCGGCAGCGCCTGCAGCGCGCGGCTCCCGGCGCAAAGGTGACAGCAGACGACAAAACAATACCAGGGGATATCCCGCAAGAGCTTCTAGACTCGGTTGGGCAGGGGGCCGGTTTATCGGCTGCCATCTGCGCAGAATCCACAGGAGGCGCCGCACGGGATGACGTGTGCGCGTACTCGGGACTGCGGATCTTCATTTGCCGAAAGGGACGATCTCATGAACAGACTCATCATCGGTTTACTGGCAGGCAGTGCGCTGCTGGGTGGCTGCGCACGGCACACCGAAGCACCGGTTGCCAGCAACTTCCCCTATCAGCAACAGCACAAGCTGCAATCGGCCGCGCACTGGCAGCTGATTGCCCGTGATACCGCCGCGCAGATCAAGGCACGGATTGCCCCGGAGAGCCCCCTGTATGTGCGCACCTCGGCGCGCACAGCGCCTTTGAACAGGCCTTTGCCCGACAGCTGGTCAGTGAGCTGACTGCCGCCGGCTACCCCGTCATGAAACATGCGCGGCGTCACGACATCCTGACGGTGGACGTCTCCGCGAGCGCACTGCGCTTCTCGCGCCATCGCCAGCAATACAGCAGTACCGGAGTGCTCAGCGCGCTGGCCAGTGGCCTGTGGGTGCTGCATGAAATCTATGACAACGTCTCGCCGGGCGCGGCGATGGTGACGGCGGCCGTTGCCGTGGATGCCGCCACCTGATTGCGCTCGGAATTCGCCAGCGGCCCGACTCCGCGTACCGAACTGATGGTCAGCACCAGCGTTTCCAGTGCTGAGCAGTATTACCTGCAGACCACCAGCGCCTATTACACCGCCGATAGCGACTTCAGCCTGTACGAAAACTGGCCGACGGCCATCTTGCCGGTGAAGGGGGAGTGACGATGAAACGCGCATCCGCAGCACTCGCCCTGACACTGGCCGCCCTCCTGTCGGGTTGCTCGCACTCGCTGCACCCGCAGAGTGACCGGCTGATGATTTCCGAAAACACCTTCATTGCCACCAACCAGCAGGCCGTGGACCAGCTGGTGAGGCATCTGGGTACTCATCTTCCTGCCGGCAGCGGTCCGCTGCTGGTCACGACCTTGGTGAATATCGACAACCTGGACACCTCATCGACCCTGGGACGGGTGGTGTCCGAGCAGATCACCTCACGCCTCGTCCAGCATGATTACCGCGTCGTCGAATTGAAGTTCGGCAACAGCGTGTACATGCGCAAGAACCAGGGCGAGATGGTATTGACGCGTGAACTGCAGGAAACCGCCAGTCAGCATGCCGCCAAGGCAGTAGTGGTCGGCACCTATGGCGAAAGCCGCAACCATGCCTTCATCAGCCTGAAAGTGGTCAGGCCGCAAAGCGGCGCCATCATTGCCGTGCATGACTACGCCATCCGCCTTGATCGCGGCATCGGCCTGATGTTGCGCAACCGCTCCACGGTCACGCCCTGAGCGGCCCACGCCCTCAGCCCGCCCGATATGCCCAGAGGCCCTGCTCACAGATCACCCGCTCATCCAGCTCCAGCTCGGTGAGCAGGGCCAGGACCTGCGCCAGGGGCTGTCCGCTGTGCAGGGCCAGCGCTTCACTGCTCAGCGGCGCGGCGCGCAGCAGTGTCAGCAGCGCCTGGGCTTCGTCTGAGCAGGCTGGAAACAGCGGGGCAGTGCTCGGCGCGGCGTCAGCGGCCATGCGGCGCGTCCTCTGCCGGGCCATCGGTGCGGGCGGCGTGGGCGGCGCGGGCGTTACCGCAGCGGCAGCGGGCAGCGGGTGCTGCCAGCCATGCAGCGCCTCCAGGATGTCGTCGATGCATTCGACCAGCTGAGCTCCTTCGCGGATCAGCTGATGACAGCCGCGTGATCCAGGATGGTGGATCGAACCCGGGATGGCAAACACCTCGCGCCCCTGCTCGGCGGCCAGACGCGCGGTAATCAGTGAACCACTCGACGGGCTGGCCTCGACCACCAGCACCCCCAGTGACAGGCCGCTGATGATGCGGTTGCGGCGCGGAAAGTTGCTGGCCTGCGGTGTGGTCAGCAGCGGAAGCTCGGAGACCAGCGCACCACCGCCCTCGAGGATGCGCCGCGCCAGGGCGCTGTGACGGGCCGGATAGAGACGCTCAAGGCCGGTACCGAGGACGGCGACCGTTGCACCCTGCACATCCAGCGCCCCCTGATGGGCTGCACCGTCGATGCCCAGCGCCAGACCGCTGGTGATCACAAAGCCACCTGCGGCCAGACTGCGGGAAAACGCTGTGGCGGTATCCAGAGCCGGGCGGCTGGCGCGGCGGCTGCCGACCACCGCCAGCTGCGGGCGCTCCAGCAGCGCCGGATCGCCGGCCACGAACAGCAGCGGCGGGGCATCGGACAGCTCGCCGAGCAGTGCCGGGTAGCGCGGCTCATCAACGCACAGCAGATGATGTGCCTCCTGGTCCAGCCAGGGCAGGCTGGCCACTACGGCATCGTGCACGCGCGCGCCCTGACGGGCTTCAAGCGCCGCCGCGGGCAGGCCAAGAGCCCGCCAGGCGCTGGCCGGCTCCGCCAGGGCGGCCTCGGCCGAGCCAAACTGGGTCAGCAACAGGCGCCAGCGGCGCGGGCCGATCTCAGGGAGCAGCAGCAAGGCCAGACGGGCGCGGGTTTCAGCAGCAGACAGGTGAGCAGGACAGGGCATGGGCAGCCTCATGCAGGGGTGTGGAATGGCAGGAGAGGTTCAGGGCGCCGCCGGGGTGTCCAGCGGCTGCAGGTGATCGCCCGCGCGCACTTCGTGACGGGCCTTGAGGATGCGCAGCACCGCTTCATCGTGCTGCACGCTCAGTAGCTCAGCCTGCCCGAAGGATCCGGCCAGCTGCAGGCTCAAGGCCTCCTGCGCCGTGGTCGCCGGGGTGGGGGGCAGGCGATACAGGGCATACCGATGCACGCCCGCGGGAAACCGGCCACGGACCCGGATGCGATCACCAATCCCGCCCAGCACCCGGTCGTCCTCGATGGCCAGCACCCAGGCCCCCGCAGGTATAGGCTCGGCAGCGGTGGCCAAGCGCGGGCATCCGACACAGAACAGCCAGAGCAGCAGCGCCGCCCGGACCACGCCCGGCCGGGTACGGAGTGTTTTCCTCATGAGATGAATGCCTTTATGATGTTGCCATCCATGAACGACACCGCCGGCATGGCGCCTTGATGCGCACCGCTGCAGACCGTACCGGATAGTACCGCCGGCTCCCCTGACGATTCCTCGAGTGCATCACAAAGGCCTATGGCGATCCTCACTATTCTCGAATTCCCCGATCCGCGCCTGCGCACCCTCGCCCAGCCGGTCGATGTGGTCGATGACGCCCTGCGCCAGCTGATCGACGACATGTTCGAAACTATGTACGCCGCCCCCGGCATCGGTCTGGCCGCCACCCAGGTCAATGTGCACAAGCAGGTGGTGGTGATGGACCTCTCCGAGGAGCAGAATGAGCCTCGGGTCTTCATCAACCCGCAGCTCGAACCCCTGAGCGACGATCTGGCCCCTTACCAGGAAGGCTGCCTGTCGGTCCCCGGTTTCTATGAGAGTGTCGAGCGCCCGCTGCGCGTGCGTATCCGCGCCCTGGACCGCAACGGCCAGCCCTTCGAGGAGGTGGCCGAGGGTCTGCTGGCGGTATGCATCCAGCATGAGTGCGACCACCTCAACGGCAAGCTGTTTGTTGATTATCTCTCCGGCCTCAAGCGCGATCGCATCAAGAAGAAGCTGGAAAAACAGCACCGTCTGCAAAAATCCTGATCGATTTCGAAGGCTTGCCGCGGCAAGCCTTTTTTCTTGAGCGAGTCCCATGACCCAGCCCCTGCGCATTGTCTTTGCCGGTACCCCGGAATTTGCCGCCGTCCACCTCCAGGCCCTGCTCGATGCCGATCTGACCCCGCTGGCGGTCTATACCCAGCCCGATCGCCCGGCCGACCGCGGCCAGAAGCTGATGGCCAGCCCCGTCAAGCAGCTCGCCATCGCCCACGGCATCCCGGTGCATCAGCCGGTCACCCTGCGCGATGCGCAAGCGCAGGCCGAACTGGCCGCGCTGGCGCCTGATCTGCTGGTGGTGGTCGCCTATGGGCTGATCCTGCCGCAGGCGGTACTGGACATCCCGCGTCTTGGCTGCATCAACAGCCACGCCTCCTTGCTGCCACGCTGGCGCGGCGCCGCGCCGATCCAGCGCGCGGTGCAAGCTGGCGATGCCGAGTCCGGCGTCACGGTGATGCGCATGGAGGCGGGCCTGGACACCGGGCCGATGCTGCTCAAGGTGAGCACGCCGATTGCCGCCGACGACACCGGCGGCAGCCTGCACGACCGCCTGGCCACGCTGGGCGCCGCCGCGGTGGTCGAAGCCATCCCGCAGCTGGCCGCCGGCACCCTGCACGGCGAGGTGCAGGACGACGCGCTGGCCAGCTACGCCCACAAGCTCAACAAGGACGAGGCGCGCCTCGACTGGAGCCGCCCGGCCGCTGAGCTGGAGCGTCTGGTGCGCGCCTTCAATCCTTGGCCGGTCTGCCACACCAGCCTCGGCGCGGCGGCGCTCAAGGTCTACGCCGCCGAGCTCGTCGAAGAAGGCCAGGGCGAAGGGCAGGGCGCGCCCGGCACCATCCTCGCCGCCAGCCGTGACGGCCTCACCGTGACCTGCGGCGCCGGCGCGCTGCGCCTGACCCGCCTGCAACTGCCCGGCGGCAAGCCGCTGGACTTCGCCGACCTGTACAACAGCCGCCGCGAGCAGTTCGCGCCCGGCCAGGTGCTGGTCTGATGGCCGTCAATCCGCGCCTGGCCGCCGCCCGCGCGCTCGGCGCCGTACTGGCCGGCAAGGCCTCATTGGGCAGCGCACTGCCGGCGCAGCTGGAGCGGGTCGAGCCGCGCGACCGCGGCCTGACCCAGGAGCTGGCCTTCGGCACCGCGCGCTGGCAACCGCGCCTGGCGCTGCTCGCCGGCAAGCTGCTGCAGAAGCCGTTCAAGGCTGCCGACCGCGATCTCGAGGCGCTGCTGCTGGTCGGCCTGTACCAGCTGCTGTACACGCGCATACCCGCCCACGCGGCGATCGGTGAGACGGTCGGCTGCGTCGACAAGCTGAAGAAGTCCTCCGCCAAGGGGCTGATCAACGCCGTGCTGCGCCGTGCCCAGCGCGAGGGTGAGGGGCTGCTCGCCGAACTGGAGCGCGATCCGGCAGCACGCACCGCCCACCCGCGCTGGCTGCAGAAGGCGCTCAAGGCGCACTGGCCGGCGGACTGGGAGGCGATCTGCGCCGCCAACAACAGCCACCCGCCGCTGACCCTTAGGGTCAACCGCCGCCACGGCTCGCGCGACGACTATCTCGCCGAGCTGGCCGCTGCCGGCATCAAGGCGCGCGCCTGCCCGTTCAGCACCGATGGCGTACAACTGGCGGTGCCCTGCGACGTCACCGCCCTGCCGGGCTTCGCCGAGGGCCGGGTCAGCGTGCAGGACGAGGCGGCGCAGCTGGCCGCCGAGCTGCTCGAACTCCAGCCGAACCTGCGCGTACTGGATGCCTGCTGCGCGCCGGGCGGCAAGACCTGCCACCTGCTGGAGGTCGAACCGTCGCTGGCCGTCACCGCTGTCGATCTGGAAGAGAGCCGTCTGGTGCGGGTGCGTGAGAACCTCGCGCGCCTGCAGCTCGATGCCCGACTGATCGCCGCTGATGCCCGCGCAACGGGTGCGTGGTGGGGTGGCCAGCTTTTCCAGCGCATCCTGCTCGATGCCCCCTGTTCGGCGACCGGGGTGATCCGCCGCCACCCGGACATCAAACTGACTCGCCAGGAAGGCGACATCGCCGCGCTGGCGCAGCTGCAGGGCGAGCTGCTCGATGCGCTGTGGCCGACGCTTGAGGTCGGCGGCGTGCTGCTCTACGCCACCTGCTCGAGTCTGCCGACAGAAAACACCGCGGTGATCGACGCCTTCCTGGCCCGCACCCCAGGCGCGCGCGAGCTGGACATTGCCGGACCGTTCGGCGTCAAGCAGGCGCACGGCCGCCAGCTGCTCGCCCAAGTCGATGGCCATGATGGCTTCTACTACGCCAAGCTGATCAAGATCGCCGCGGCGCCGCGCCGCTGAGATCGCCAAGGGCACACCAGGCCCCCACCACACGAGGCGGGTGATCCCCGCCCGACAGGAGTAGCCGGATGAAGATCATCATTCTCGGCGCCGGCCAGGTCGGCGGCAGCCTTGCCGAGCACCTGGCCAGCGAAGCCAACGACATCACGGTGATCGACACCGACAGCGAGCGGCTGCGGGATCTGGGTGACCGTCTGGATATCCGTATCATCCAGGGCAAGGGCTCCCACCCGACCGTGATGCGCCAGGCCGGTGCTGATGATGCGGACATGCTGGTGGCAGTGACCAACAGCGATGAAACCAACATGATCGCCTGCCAGGTCGCCTACAGCCTGTTCAATACCCCGACCAAGATCGCCCGGGTGCGCGAGTCAGCCTACCTGACCCGCAGCGGGCTGTTCTGCAACGAATCGATCCCCATCGACGTGCTGATCAGCCCCGAGCAGGTAGTGACCAACTACATCAAGCGGCTGATCGAGTACCCCGGCGCCCTGCAGGTGCTGGACTTTGCCGATGGCAAGGTGCAGCTGGTCGGGGTGCGTGCCTACTACGGTGGCCCGCTGGTCGGTCAGCAGCTCAAGCAGATCCGTCAGCACATGCCGCACATCGACGCGCGGGTGGCCGCCATCTACCGGCGCGATCGGGCCATCCTGCCCGAAGGGGATACGGTGATCGAGGCGGACGATGAGGTGTTCTTCATCGCCGCGCGCAACCATATCCGTGCAGTGATGAGCGAGATGCGCCGCCTCGACGAGGGTTACCAGCGCGTGGTGATCGCCGGCGGCGGGCATATCGGCGAGCGTCTGGCCGAGGCCATCGAGAGCCGCTACCAGGTGAAGATCATCGAGATGAATGCCACCCGCTGCCGTCAGCTCTCCGACACCCTGGAGAGCGCCATCGTCCTGCACGGCAGCGCCAGCGACCGCGACCTGCTGATCGAGGAGAACATCAACGAGGCCGATCTGTTTCTCGCCCTGACCAATGATGACGAGGCCAATATCATGTCCTCGCTGCTGGCCAAGCGCCTCGGCGCGCGCAAGGTGATGAGCCTGATCAACAATCCGGCCTATGTCGATCTGATCCAGGGCGGCGAGATCGATATCGCCATCAGCCCGCAGCAGGCGACCATCGGCACGCTGCTGACCCATGTGCGCCGCGGCGACATCGTCGCCGTGCACTCGCTGCGCCGTGGCGCGGCCGAGGCCATTGAGGCCATCGCCCACGGCGATGCGCGCTCGAGCAAGGTGGTCGGTCGCAAGGTCGCCGACGTGCCGCTGCCGCCGGGTACCACCATCGGCGCCATCGTGCGGGAGGAGCAGGTGCTGATTGCCCATGGCACCACACAGATTGAGGATGGCGATCATGTGCTGCTGTTTCTGGTGGACAAGAAATACGTGCGCGACGTCGAGCGACTGTTCCAGCCCGGCCTGACTTTCTTCTGACCCCGCCGGGCAGTCGTCCTGCCCAAAGGCTCTGGTGGCTTCCATGCATTACGCTGTCATTTCCCGCATTCTCGGCATCCTCCTGATGCTGTTCAGCATCAGCCATCTGCCACCGCTGCTGATCGATCTCTACTACCAGGAAGGCACCTGGCGCAGCTTCATCTGGGCCTTCACCATCACCCTGTGCAGCGGGGTAGCCATCTGGCTGCCGGTGCGCAATGCGCGCGGCGAGCTGCGTGCCCGCGACGGCTACCTGATCACGGCGCTGTTCTGGAGCGTACTTGGACTGTTCTCGGCGATTCCCTTCCTGCTGGGCGACAAGCCGGCAATGAGCGCCATGGACGCGCTGTTCGAGGCCTTCTCAGGGCTGAGCACCACCGGCGCCACGGTGCTCACCGGTCTGGATACGCTGCCGCACGCCATTCTCTACTACCGCCAGCAACTGCAGTGGCTGGGCGGGATGGGGATCGTGGTGCTGGCGGTGGCGGTGATGCCGATGCTGGGTATCGGCGGCATGCAGCTGTACCGCGCCGAAATGCCCGGCCCCCTCAAGGACAACAAGCTGTCGGCGCGCATCGCCGATACCGCCAAAACTCTCTGGCTGATCTACTGTGGCCTCACGGTACTCTGCGCGCTGGCCTACTGGATGGCCGGTATGGGCCTGTTCGACGCCATCGGTCACAGTTTTGCCACCATCGCCATCGGCGGTTTCTCCACCCACGATGCCAGCATCGGCTACTTCGACAGCCCGCTGATCGAGGCCATCTGCATCTTCTTCATGGCCGCCTCGGGGATGAACTTCGCGCTGCACTTTCTCGCCCTGCGCAGCCGCTCGCTGAAGGCCTATCTGCAGGATCCGGAGTGCATGGCCTACCTCAAGCTGCTGGCTTCGGTATTCGCGATCACCACGCTGGTCCTGGTGTTCTATGCACACCACGAAAGCCCCCTGGACTCGTTGCGTTATGCGGCCTTCCAGGTGGTGTCGGTGTTCACCACCACAGGCTTTGGCATCGATGACTTCAGCGCCTGGCCGAGCTTCTTGCCGTTCCTGCTGCTCTACACCGCGTTCATCGGCGCCTGTGCCGGCTCCACCGGCGGCGGCATGAAGGTGATGCGCGCCATGCTGGTGGTGCGTCAGGGGCAGCGGGAGATCCTGCGCCTGCTGCACCCAAGCGGGGTGTTCGGCGTGAAGATGGGCAAGCGCCGGGTACCCGATCGGGTCATCGAGTCGGTATGGGGCTTTTGTGCGGTGTATCTGGTGACCTTCTTCGGTCTGATGCTGCTGCTGCTGGGCACCGGTCTTGATCCGATCACCGCCTTCTCGAGCCTGGCCTCGTGCATGAACAACCTGGGGCCTGCGCTGGGGGATGCCGCGGCTCACTACGGCAACCTGCCGGACAGCGCCAAGGGGCTGCTGAGCGTGGCGATGATTCTCGGCCGCCTTGAGGTGTTCTCGCTGGTGGTACTGCTGTCGCCGGCGTTCTGGCGCTACTGAGCCGGTGGGCGGGCGGATTGCCCGTCTCGCCCGCCGGAGCAATAGCAAAAGGCTTACACAGCCTCGGGCAGATCGACACTTCGCCGCCCGGGCGCCACCGCGGATAATGCATCCATCTACTGCGGCCAGGGACAGCTGCAGGATCATGGAAGATCGGCCATTGCCTCGGACGGCGGCCTGACAGGACGTCGGGATGGCCAGAGAAAAACCCGCTTCGGCGGGTTTTTTGTTGCCTGCGACAACTCGCGCCCCTCAGCCAAGCAGCAGCAAAACGTCATGGGCGGATTGTCCGGCCTGGGCACGCAGGGCCCGGCCCGGCTGCTGGCGCAGGCGTTCTGCCAGCATCAGCGCAGCCGCCTCGCTGGTCACCCCATGCGTCTCAGCACTCAGCAGATCAACCACGGCGGCACAGCGCTCGAGCAGCGCCTGCAACGTCTCGGATTGGCTCGTCAGCTGCAGGCGAGCTGCCGCCAGCACGGTCAGCGGCTGCGATGTGGGCCTGCGGCGCAGCGCGGCATCCAGCAGGCGCAGCGAGCCATCCTCCAGACGACAGCAGAACAGCGCCTCGCGCTCGCCGGCACGGTGCACCAGACCGTCACTGCCCACCACGTAATCGCCAGCCAGTGCCCCCCGATCAATGCTATAGCGCCGGGCCAGAACCTGCCAGCCAGCGGCCTGCAGATCGTCAGCACTCACCGGCGGATGCGGGCGAGCGGCGGCGAATGTCGGCTGCTGCGCCGCATCCAGATAGAGCGTCAGCGGCGCACCGGACAGGTCGTGTACCTCTAGCGTGCCCCCCTGACCGGCACGGGCCCCCTGGATGCGTGCCTGGCAGTCGACGCCGGCAACCTGTCCCCGGTAGATCCCGTTGCCGTCAGCATCACACATGGCCTGCAACGGCTCACGGCAGGTCCGTCCGTCCCCGTGCCGGTAGAGGGTGACGGCCTCACCCTGCGCATCGACCACCTCAAGCTGGGCGGGCATCGAGTGACCCAGGCCACTGATGCGTGCACTGTAAATCTGCCCGTCCAGCAGCAGCTGATACTCGCCATTGCCGTGCGCATCGACTGCAGCACGCCGGGACTGACGACTGTAGTCCCCGGCGGCATACCGATAGGGCCCGTCCGCCAGGGCGGCCAGAAACAGCGCACCGCCATACACGCCCAGCAGCTGCCCCTCCTGACCGATCACGGCCAGGTAACGCTCGCCATCGATCTCCCGGCAATAACCGCCGTGACACTGGCCGTCGGCACACACCTGCCATGCGCCCGGCGCCCATTCGCTCTGGACATGGGCCACGCTGAGCGGCTCGCCCGCGTGCAGTACGGGGTGCCAGTATCCGGGCGCTGCGGCCGGCAGCTTTCGGGCATCCGCCAGCACATCCGCCACCGTCAGCACCGCGGCCGGCTGACGCTGTGCCGGCCAGTGGGCTCGCACCCAGTCGGCATCCAGCGCCGGGTGGGGCCGCGCGGCATGGGGTGTCAGCCGGCCTTCGTCATCGACATGCAGCCGGTGACCGTCACGGGTCACCCGGCCGTCTGCCTGCAGTTCGCAACGCTCGCCGGCGCGGCCGTACAGGGTGACGTGCAGGCAGGCACCCAGCTCACGGCTCAGCAGTTCAGGCTCCAGCTGCGGATCGCCATGCAGCGAGAAGGGCTCAAGATCAAGGCTGCCAAGATCAAGCGCTCCCAGCCAGACGGTACTCGGCGGCTCGCCCGGATCCTCAGCCAGCTGCAGGACCAGCTGTGCACGCTCACCCAGGGCCGGCGGCAGGCTCATGCAGGGCTCGCAGGCCCCGGCGCGGGCAATCGCCAGCAGCTGGCAGTCGACAGCCCACTGCAACGCCTCGCGCACCTCCACGCTCAACACATCCTGGGCGGCACGCCGGGCCAGCTCCTGCAGGCGTGACAGGTATTGATCGATGCGCGCCAGCTGTGCGCGGCCAATCTGCAGCGCGGCGATCGCCGCGGCCACCTGCTGCAGCTGCTCACCCCGCATCTGGGCCTGGGCGCTTCGCCGCTCCGTCTCCAGCGGCACGGTGGGCGGGCGGTGACGCAGGGCAGGGGCGTGACCCTGCCCATCCCTCAGACGCAGCAGAGGGCGCATGGCGGGGGGCTGCTCGGCATTCATCATCAAGGCTCCTGCGCCCGTTCACTCAATACCAGCGCGGCTCGCCCGCCGGACGCTTCTTGAAGCGCTTCATACTCCACATGTACTGGCTCGGCCAGCGCCGCACGTAGCCCTCGATCACTCGGCTCATCGCCGCCACGCCGACCTCCGGGTCCTTGCTGTACATGTCCTCCGGCGCCGCCTCGAGGATCACCTTGAAGCCGCTACCATCCTCCAGACGGATGGCATGCAGGAACACGCCGACCGCCTTGTGCCCGGCGAGCATGCCCGGCACGAACTTGCTGGTCAGCGCCTGAACGGCGAAGAACGGCACGAAGATCCCGCTGCCCTCGCTCGGCTCCGGATCGGCGGGGATGCCCACCGCGCCGCCGCGGCGCACCTCCTTGATCACGCTGAGGATGCCCTCCTTGGTCGACGGCGCCACGCGGTTGCCCATCTGCACGCGCTGCTGCTGCAGCAGCTCGTCGACCGCCTTCTGCTTGGGCGGACGATAAAAGATGATCGGCTGGCACTGGTTGCAGTAGAAGTGGTTGAGCACCTCCCAGTTGCCCAAGTGGCTGGTGATGCCGACCACCCCCTTGCCGCTGGCCAGCGCCGCCTCCAGCACCTCGAGGCCCTCGACCTCCTTGACCAGCGCCAGCGACTTCTGTGCCGGCCAGATCCACGCGCAGGCGCTCTCGGTGAAGGTCTTGCCGATGTCCTGCAGGGTGCGCCCGAGCAGCGCCTCGCGCTCGGCCTCGTTCAGCTCGGGGAAGCACCTGGCCTGGTTGATGCGCACCACCTCGCGCGAGCGGTTGGGCAGCTTCCACATCAGCCAGCCGATCGCCGCGCCGAGGCGCTGCACGGCGGACCAGGGCAGGGCGGCGACCAGCCGCAGCGCGCCCACCACCAGGGCGCCTTTGATCTTCTCCACGGGATTCTCCGGCGGTTGGATTGAGTGGGCATTGTACCCCGTGGCCCGCTGCCAGGTTCCGCCGGGCGGCGAATTGGCAGGTGATGTTCCACGTGGAACATGTCAATCGGCGAGCCGCGCACGCCGCGCAACACGTGCCCCTCCACGGCTTTCGTCATCGGTTATACTCGCCGGCTTTACGCAAGCCTCAGAACAGGTGATTTCGTGAGCCAGACTACGCCTGCCGTGCGCACCTTCCAGGACCTGATCCTCGCCCTGCAAAGCTACTGGGCGGAGCAGGGCTGCGTGGTATTGCAGCCCTACGACATGGAAATGGGCGCCGGCACCTTCCACACCGCCACCTTCCTGCGCGCCATCGGTCCCGAGACCTGGAACGCCGCCTACGTGCAGCCCTCGCGCCGCCCGGCCGACGGCCGCTACGGCGAGAACCCCAACCGCCTGCAGCACTACTACCAGTTCCAGG